>CAZMLS010000054.1:0-11525 GCA_964567215.1 uncultured Atribacterota bacterium
CCCGAATCTTTCCTTGGGTTCGATACCAGATACTATATCTCGATACTTTCTTCTATTAAGCTTTTACTTACAATTACAAATATGCTAAAATATTTTATGTTTTCAAAATTGAAAAATAAAGGATGAAAAAAATTGTCTAAAAAAGTACCTCAAGTTTTTGTTTTTTTTATTATTATAGCTCTGGCCGTATCTGCTATAGTTCTTTTTAACCGTTCTGTTTTGGAAAATCAATTTAAACAGGTAGAATTAGTAATGAGCCTGGATGAATTAAGAGAGCTGGCATATCAGGAAGGATACAAAGAAGACGAATTATTAAAAGAAATAAAAATTGCCGGAATTAATTCAATTGCAATTCATGAAGATAGCTTAGATAAGTTGAGCTTATCCGGAGATATACTATATTTTTCCAATAGAGAATTTAATAAATTCCAATTCTTCTTAAAGACGCTGAATCTCATAGATAAAATTCAGCTTTCGGGAGGAGAATCTTACATTGTGTTTAAAAATGAAAAAGAATATATTCGCATCAAAGATTATTTACAGCGGCAATTGGGAAAAAATACAATAAAAGATTATAGTTTTTTAACTTTCAGGAGTTTAAAAGTAAAAGGAAGCGAGGAAAAACTTGAAGCATTGGGATTAGGATTTTCCCGGGAAGACATCCAATTAGTAAAAGATATTGGCTTTGAAGTGATATTACGTTTTAAGAATTTTTCACAAATAGGTAAAGAAGATATTAATTTCAAATTTGAAGAAAGTAATGAAACTGGTAATATTTCAGGAATCATTTTTGATGGAGAATCAGTATTAGGCTATCCATCCAAAGAAAACATGTTTTTAACCGCTGAACTTCTACGGACAAAAAAGTATCCGTTTGGAATGATTGAATTTGCAAATCAGGAGGGTATTAAAACTATTGCACACTCAGCAAGTGAATTGGCGGTAAAGGTGCACAGTATTACGAAAGAAGAAATGGAAATTATTTCTACTCAAAAGGCTTTGGAACGTTGGATTAGAGCAGCAAAAGAAAGAAAAGTAAGAATATTTTATATCAAACCCTTTCTGAATGAAGAATTAAATCTTTTAGAGGAAAATACATCTTATATAAAGAACATAAAAGACAATTTAAATGACTGTGGTTTTAGCACCGGAAAAGCAAGTCTTTTTAATCCATATCAAGAATCTAATATTTTTATACTAATATTGATTCTGGGAGTAATTTCCGGTGGAATCATCCTTTTGAAAAATATTTTTAATTTGAAAAAAATACAAAATTATGCTTTATTGGTGTTGGGAATTTTATTTTCAATAGCATTTCTCTTATTAGGAAAAGAAATACTCTTGATTAAATTATTTGCTCTATTGTCTGCATTGATATTTCCTACTTTAGCCATTATAAGCAATGAAAAATATTTTTTAGGAGATAGTTTTTATTGCGAAACAAAAAGTACTAAAAAGACCTATCAAGAAAATTCCGGATATTTTATAATGATTAAAATAGTATTGCTTGGATTTTTTAGAATTATTTTTGTTACTTTGTCCGGAGCCCTGCTTATTGCAGCATTATTAAGTAGTGGAAAGTTTATGTTAGGAATTGAGCAGTTTAGCGGTATCAAGATTTCTTATCTTCTTCCCCTGCTTTTGGTTTTAGGTATCATGTGGTTAAAGCAGAATGAAGGTAAATTATTAATTTTGGAAACGATAAAAAAACCTATTCTTATTGAACATGTTATAATTTTAGCTTTTTTTGCAGTATTCCTGGTTATTTATGTAGCTCGATCCGGAAATTTTTCCTTCCTGCCGGTATTAGGGATCGAGGAAAAAATCAGGGTATTTTTGGAAAAAATACTTATTGCCCGTCCCAGAAATAAAGAATTTTTAATTGGTTATCCTGCATTATTATTAGCTATAAGCATGAATTATTTAAAAATAAAGGAGTTTAAAATACCTATAATAATCATTGGAACAATTGGGCCTGTTACTCTAATTAATACTTTCTGTCATATTCATACTCCTTTCTTATTTTCGCTGTTGCGCACATTTAATGGGGTTTGGCTGGGCGTATTGATCGGATTATTTGTAATTTCTATATTCTATTTTACAGTAAAAATATTCAGGAAAACGATATCCAATGAAAAAAACTAAAACCATATTACAAATGATGATTTCGGGTTATTATGGTTTTAAAAATACCGGTGATGAAGCTATTCTATATTCCATGGTAAAAAACATAAGAGCAAAAATACCTCAAGCAGAGATAACTGTTCTTACCAAAAACCCCTTGGAGACTTCCCGTGATTATCAAGTAAATTCAATCAATCGAATGCAGTGGATGCAAATATTGAAATGTTTAGCGCATACCGATATTTTTATAAGCGGGGGAGGGGGATTACTTCAAGATTCTACCGGACGAGGTTGGAGTATCCTCTATTACTTAGGATTAATTTTAATGGCAAAAATATACCGGATTCCGGTTATGATCTATGCACAGGGAATTGGTCCGGTTAACCGGCAGTTCAATAAAATATTGATTAAATGGGTTTTAAATCAAATTGATTTAATTACAGTTAGAGACAGGCAATCAAAGGATTTATTAAAAAAATTAGAGGTTAAAAATCCATTAGTGTATGTTAATGCTGATCCATCATTTTTATTGGAAAAGAAAAATATTGATAACATATTAGAAAAAATTCCACGCTTAAAGGAATTCATTGACGGCAATAATCAGCCACTTATAGGAATTTCGGTTAGAAAGTACAAAGGAAACAGCGAGGATTTGAGAGAAAAATTTGCCTTAATAGCAGATAATTTAATTCAAGAATATAAAGCAAAAATAATTTTTATCCCATTTAAAGCAGATGAAGACGTTTATTTGAGTATGAAAATAATGGAATTAATGGAAAACGGCGAACAGGCATATGTTTTAAAAGAACAATTTGAACCTGAAATATTATTAACCTTAATTTCCAGATTATCCTTTATGCTGGGAATGAGGCTTCATTCTATTATGTTTTCCTGTTTAGCACAAATCCCTTTTCTTGCCTTTAACTATGACCCTAAAGTAAAATATTTTGTATATAATTTAGATTTGCCTGAATTGCTATTAGATTTAGATGATTTATCTTTAAAAACGGTTAAAAAAAAGATAGAATATATTAGAGAAAATAATGATAAAATAATAAAGTTATTATTAAAAAAAGTTAAAGTTTTAAAAGAAAAAGCGAATATCAACAACGATTTATTATTTCAATTGCTGGAAAATAAGTAAGGAGGATCTCTTCCCTTAGATGATTAGAATGTTTCATGTTTATAAGACCTATCTCAATAGAATAAAAGCCTTAAAAGATGTGAATACCCATATTAAAAAAGGCGAATTTGTATTTTTAATCGGTCCAACTGGAGCAGGAAAAAGTACTTTTTTAAAATTAATTTATCGTGGAATTCTTCCATCAAAAGGCCAGGTTATTATTGACGGAGTAAATATTGCTCGTATTAAACCTAAATTTGTGCCTTATCTCAGGAGAAATATAGGAATCGTCTTTCAAGATTTTAAACTATTATATGACAGAACGGTTTATGAAAATATTGCTTTTCCCTTAAAGGCTATCGGTGCAACCAATTACGAAATTAAAGAACAGGTTAAAAAAGTCATACGATTGGTAGGTTTAGATCATAAAAGAAATACCAAACCGCATTTATTATCCGGAGGTGAACAACAGAGGTTATGCATCGCGCGGGCTATTGCCAATGAACCCCTGATTTTATTGACGGATGAACCTACCGGAAATCTGGATCCTGAAACATCTTGGGAAATTATGAAACTCTTGTTTCATATTAATATGCGGGGAACAACAGTGATAATGGCTACACATGATAAATTAATGGTAGACAAGGCAAAAAAAAGAGTGCTTAGAGTTGTATACGGGAAAATAATTGAAGATACTCAAAAAGGAAAATATTAAAATGGTTTTTGAAAATTCCGGATTTTATTTAAAAGAAGCCCTACACAGCATCAAAAGAAATATTTTGATAAATATCGCTACTTTTATAAGCTTTACAACCATTTTAATAATTCTGGGAGCATTTTTATTAATCTACGCAAACATGAATCTTTTTTTAGAAAACATGGAATCACAATTGGAAATTATCGCATATCTAGAAGATAATATTTCAGAAAAAGAAATAAATGGATTAAATGAGAAAATAAGTAATATTACCGGAATAAATGAAATAAAATATATTTCGAAAGAAGATGCTTTTAAAAATTTGTTAACCGACCTGGGAAGTCAGCAGGATATATTAACTGCAATTGAAGCCAATCCTCTTCCCGACTCTTATATAATAAGGTTAACAGATAACAGGAATATTCATAAAATTGCTGATAGTATAGCAAAATTTAACCATGTCGATGAAGTTGAGTACGGCAAAGGGATTGCGGAAAAATTACTTAAATTCACTTCCATTTTTAGAAAAGCAGGATTGATAATTTTAGGTTTTTTAATATTTTCATCCATATTAATAATCTCAAACATTATTAAAATTACAGTCTATACCAGGAAAAATGAAATTGAGATAATGAATTTGGCCGGTGCTACCGCATGGTTTGTCCGATGGCCCTTTATTATCGCCGGTTTTTTGCAGGGATTTATTTCTGCTATTTTTGCCGTATCTATTTTATATAAAACCTATTTCTTTACGATAAATACCATTCAGCGAAACATTCCTTTTTTAACATTAATTTGGGATAAACTGGAGTTATTACCGATAGGTCTGGCAATTGTTATACTCGGGAGTTTAATTGGCATTACAGGGAGCCTGTTTTCAGTAGGTAAATATCTAAATGATTAAAAAACCATTGTTTTTAAAGAATAAAACAAAGATTAAAATTAACTTAATACTTATTTTAATCTTAATCGTGCTTATTTCTTTCTATTCTCATGGTGAAACCAGCACTGTAAACCAAAAGATAGAATCGGAAAATCAAAGGTTAAAAAAGATAAGTAGTGAGATTGAAACTGTAAAAAGGGAAATCAATAACCTGGAAGAAAAAGAAAATGGTTATTTGGCATCATTACATAAAATAGAAAAATTATTAGCCGATACCCGGGAGGAATTACAGGAAATCGAAAAAGACCTAAAATTTACAGAAAATGATCTAAAGAATACCGAGGAAGAATATGTTAATCTTAAGGCGGATTTAAAGAAAAGGATGTTATACCTAGAGAGTAGATTAAGGGAAATATATAAACATAATAGGACAGATTATCTGGCAATTCTATTTAACAGTAAAAATTTTTCCGATTTTCTTAATCGTTATAAATTTATAAAAGATATTTTATCTATTGATGCAAAAATCATTAATGATGTTCGAGAAAAAAGTCAGCATTTGGAAGAGAAAGAAATCAGCTTGGAGAATAGGAAAGAAGTATTATATTTATTAAAGAAAGAAGTAGAAAAAGAGAAAGAAAATATTGACTATACGATTAAAGCAAAAGAATCAATTATTCATAAGATAGATTCTCAAAAAGAAGCCCACCTAAAATCCTTGGAAGAATTAAAACACTCTTCTGAAGAAATAAAAAATATTATTGTAAAAATGCATCAAGAGGAGCTTGAATCAAGAAATAAAGATAAAGATATAAATAAAGAGAAAGATAAAATTATAAATACACTTAAAGCAAAAAAGGGAATATTGGCTTTACCTATACAGGGAAAAATTATTTCGAATTTTGGAAGACAGAAAAATACAGATTTTAACACCTATACTTTCAATTCCGGAATTGACATCAGCGCACCGATGGGTGAAGTCATTCGTGCAGCGGGTGCAGGAGAAGTGATATATACCGGTTGTATAAAAGGATACGGTCAAATAATCATCATTAATCATGGAGGAAGAATTAGTACTTTATATGCACACCTATTTAAAACAATCATCAAGAACGGTGATAAAGTTAAGAAAAGTCAGATTATCGGACAGGTTGGTGATAGTGGTGGTGTTTCCTCACCCAGATTACATTTTGAAGTCAGATCAGAAGGAAAACCAACTGATCCTATGAATTGGTTATAACTGAAATTATATAAAATATGGCGGTGAAAAAATTGACAAAATTTAAAAGAAAACAGATTATTGTTCTGATTGTAATTCTCATAGCAATCATCATAGTTGGTACATTATTATTCAGTAATGTAGGAGCAAATGGCAAGACTGATCAGGAAGAATTATTTAATAGCCTGGAACCATTTTTTGAAGTTCTTACTCTAATCAGAGATGAATATATAGAAAAAGATGTTGACATGGAAAAGGTGGTTCAAGAGGCAATTAGAGGTATGTTAAAAGCTTTAGATGACCCTTACACCCGATACATGGATCCTCAGAGTCTCAAAAGAGAACAGGAAGATATGTTTTTAGGTCATTTTGGAGGATTAGGGATTATTATATCTGTGAAAGATGATGAATTAATTATTATATCACCTATAGAGGATACCCCGGCATATCGGGCTAACATAAAAGCTGGAGATATTATAGTAGAAATCGATGGAAAATCAGCTGAAGGAATTAGTGTTGATGAAGCTGTGAATAGTCTGAGAGGGGAAAAGGGTACAGAGGTGACCGTAGGAATTAAAAGAGAAAATGTTGAAAAGATATTAGATATCAGTATTATTAGAGATATCATTGAAGTAAAAGCAGTAAAAAAAGAAACTATGGGGAAAGATGATAAGATCGGGTATATAAGAATTACCACTTTTAATGTAAATACAGAACAAGAACTGGAAGATGCTTTAGATGATTTCGCGAAAAACAAAAAGATCATGGGGATTATTCTTGATTTACGTAATAACCCCGGAGGGTTATTGGATAGTGCAATAGAAGTTTCCAGCAAGTTTATCAAAGAAGGACCGATTGTACATATTAATGACAGGGAAGGAAAGATGATGACTATAAAATCTCGAGGAAATAATTATCCCGATTGGCCGTTGTTTGTTCTAATCAATGAAGGGAGTGCCAGTGCTTCAGAAATTGTAGCCGGTGCCGTACAGGATTCAGGAAGAGGTAAATTGTTAGGGAAGAAAACTTTTGGTAAAGGTGTTGTGCAACAGGTTTTTGACCTGGTAGATAATTCAGGAATTGCCATCACTACCTCTGAATACTATACTCCCAGCGAACGCTCTATTCATAATATAGGAATTGAACCGGATATTTTAATAGAAATTGGCAAAGATCTTGAACAGGATATGCAGTTAAACAAAGCTCTGCAATTAATGGAAGAAGAAATAAATTAATTTCCCCGGGGTGGTAATTTTTGAAAAAAAATAATAGATTAATTGTAAACTTAATGGCAATATTGGTTATATTAGCTGTTAGTATAGGGGTTTCGGATTTATTATCAAAATCTTATAGAAATAAAGCTTCCTCTTTAAATGGACAACTAGCTTTTGTTTCGGCGTCTGATGAAAAAAAAGGATCCGAAGTGATTGAATATATTTCCGAGCCAGAAGAAACTACTGATATTTACGAAAGCGAGAAACAAATAGATTTTATTATTGAAGATATCGCTTCATCAGAAGCAGAGGAAGAAATAACTACCCTCCCTCGCATCGCTTTTATTATAGATGATTTTGGTTATGAAAAAGGAATTGCAGAAAAAATGATGGACCTGGATTTTCCTTTAACACTATCCATACTTCCTTTTCTTCAATATTCAAAAGAAATAGCCGAAGAAGGATGTGAAAAAAATCAGGAAATTATGCTTCATTTACCAATGGAAGCAAATAATTCTTCTGTAAATCCCGGGCCGGGAGCAATTAGGTCCTATATGTCGGAAGAGAATATTAGACAGACCGTTAGAGATTGTATTGATTCTGTTCCTTGTATTTCCGGAATGAATAATCATATGGGTTCGAAGATTACCGAAGATGAAAGAATAATGAAATTCATATTTGAAGAATTCAAGAAAACTGACTTAAATCTGTATTTTGTAGATAGTAAAACCAGTCAGAATTCCATAGCCTATGATTTGGCCCTGGAGATGGGGATAAATTCAATGGAGAGAACAGTATTTCTGGATAATGAAGGTGACATGGATTACATCAAAGGACAGTTATTGGAAGCAAAAGAACTAGCATTTAAAAAAGGTAAAGTAATTGCAATTGGTCATAATCGTATTAACACTTATTACGTTCTAAAACGTATGGTACCTGAATTAATTAAAGAAGGAATAGAAATAGTGTTTGTATCAACACTTATAAGTAACAATCAATAATTATTTTCTTCATTTTATTTAATAAAGCAGAATACACCACACCCGATGATATATCAAATAAAAAAAATAGTAGGGATTGCGTTATTGGGTTTTTTAAATTATAATGATAATGTTTTTTTGAAAAAAATGGTTGGACAATTAGTTAATAAATTTTAAAAATAACTGAGTAAACAAATAATTTTTCGTAGTATTCCGGGATTCTTTTATTAACTAAAATAACAAACCAAATACTTATACAATGCATCAATTAAGGATGGAAATAAAATGGAAAATAATAAAATTCGACTTAGATTTGCACCCAGTCCGACAGGTATGCTACACATTGGAGGAGCACGAACCGCTTTATTTAATTGGCTTTTTGCCAAACACTATAAAGGGACTTTTATTCTGCGTATCGAGGACACTGATCAAGTGAGATCTACAGAAGAAGCGGTAAATGTAATATTGGAAGGAATGAAGTGGCTAGGATTGGATTGGGATGAGGGTCCGGGAAAAGAGGGAAAATACGGACCTTATTATCAAATGCAACGATTATCTCTTTATCAAAAATATGCCGAACAACTAATAAGGGAAAATAAAGCCTATTATTGCTATTGTAGTAGAGAAGAGCTGGCTACCAGCAGAGAAAAGCAATCTAAGTTAAAAAGTAGAGTGATAAAATACGATAGACATTGTTTAAATCTTAGCGAGGAAGAAAAAAAGAGATATGAAGAAGAGGGCAGAAAACCCGTTATAAGACTTAAAATTCCTGAAAAAAGGATTCAATTTAATGATTTGTTAAGAGGGGAAGTATCTTTTGATGGGGAGTTATTAACCGATTTTGTTATAGTAAAATCAGATGGGATTCCTACATATAATTATGCGGTCGTTATAGACGATGCTTTAATGAATATAACTCATGTCATGCGTGGAGATGATCATATTTCCAATACACCAAAACAGATTCTTATATATGAAGCTTTGGGATTTAATATACCGAAATTCGCACATATTCCCATGATTATGGGAGAAGACCATGCAAAATTAAGTAAGCGTCACGGAGCAGCATCTGTTATGGAGTACCAAAAGATGGGGTATATGCCGGAAGCTTTAGTTAATTATATCGCACATTTAGGATGGTCATCGGGCAATGATAGAGAAATATTTTCCACAGAAGAAATCATTAAAGAATTTTCTTTGGAAAAAATTTCCAAGCATGCTGCAGTTTTCAGCATGGATAAGTTAAACTGGTTTAACAATGAATATATGAAAAAGATGCCGGTTGACCAATTAACCCGATTGCTTTTACCTCACCTGGAAGAAGCAAATTATATTACCAAAGAAAAGCTTTCTCCTGAAAAATTTGAATGGTTAAAAGAAATCGTAAATTTAATGCATGGAAGGTTTAGAAACTTTTCTCAATTTATAGAATTTACAGATTATTTTTTTACAGATAAAATTGATATAGAGCCAAAAGCTTTTCAAACTGTGTTAAATAAAGAGGGTGTAACAGAAATTCTGACAGCTTTAAAAGAGAAACTTTTAACGGTTGAGTGTTGGGACGAAAGCAATCTGGAAACCGTCGTAAGATCTGTTGCTTTATCGTTACAAATAAAGGCCGGGAAGATAATTCATCCAACCAGGGTCTCATTAACCGGAAAGAAAATAGGTCCGGGCTTGTTTGAATTGATGGTGTTTTTAGGTAAAGAAAAGAATATTCAGCATTTAGAAGATGCTTTAGAAAAAATAAAAGAAGCAAAAAATAGAGAATAAGCTTTAAAAAAAATAGAAAATGTTATAAAATAAACAACAAAATAGTATTGATGTTGGGGGATCGTCCAGTGGTAGGACACCAGACTCTGGATCTGGGAACGGTGGTTCGAGCCCGCCTCCCTCAGCCATTCGGCGCAATCGAATAGTGGTTAATTCGGCTGGCTCTCAATCAGCAAACGGGGGTTCAATTCCCCCTTGCGCTACCATTTTTAAAGTAATCATCTATAAAAAGAGCAGGTTATACCTGCTCTTTTTATAGATGATTTTAGATTTATTATTTAAATTTTTAAGTAAAAAAACATATTTTTAAATGGAAATTACAAAAAGCAATAAGCATAAAGAGGGATAAAAAATGGCAAAAAAGGAGATATTTTTAACTGAAAAAGGTTTGCAGGAACTAAAAGAAGAGATCAAACATTTGGAAAGTATAAAAAGAAAAGAAATTCAAGAAGAGATAAAAAAAGCTTTGGAATATGGAGATTTAAGCGAAAATGCAGAATATCAAATTGCTTCTGAACATCAGAGAATGAACGAGATTAAAATTATTCGATTAAAACAAAGATTAAGCAAGGTAAAAGTAGTTGAGGAAAAGTCTTTTTCTGATGGTATTTGTATCGGATCGACTGTGAAATTAAAAGATATTATTTCGGGAAAATTAATTGAATATATTTTCGTTCCCGATGATCGAATAGATTTTACTAAAAATAAAATATCCATGAATTCTCCCTTAGGTTCTGCTTTTAGAGGTAGACACGAAGGAGAGCAAGTTGAAGTTGAAGTACCTGTGGGAATTATGAAATATAAAATATTAAAAATATTAAAATGAATACAAAGATAATAAAAATAAATCCAAATAAAATAAACTTTACAAAGATAAATAAAGCCGCAAAAGCGATTAGAAACGGAAACCTGGTTGCTTTTCCTACCGAGACTGTTTACGGATTAGGTGCAGATGTATTTAACGAGAAGGCAATTTCGAAAATATTCATAGCAAAAAAAAGACCATTTAATGATCCGTTAATTGTCCATATAGCTGATATCAAGGAATTAGAACTTTTATCTGATCAAGTTTCACCGGTTGCTTTAAAACTTGCAGAAGCATTTTGGCCCGGTCCACTTACCCTTGTAATAAAAAAATCCCCTTCAGTTTCAAGTCTGGTTACTTCCGGATTGGACACGGTAGCTGTAAGGATGCCTAATAATAATATTGCTTTAAGCTTGATCAGAAAATCCAATACTCCCATTGCAGCTCCCAGCGCAAATCTTTTTGGGAGAACCAGCCCAACAGATGCATGGCATGTTATCGAAGATCTGGAAGGAAATATTGAAATAATAATTGATGGAGGAAGAACAAGAGTAGGGGTAGAATCTACAGTTGTGGATACAACAACTGTGCCGGTGCAATTGTTAAGAGCAGGAGGAATTACAGTTGAAGAGCTACGAACAGTTATTGGTGAAATAAAGATCGGGGAAAAATTGCAGAGAAGTTTTCGTTCTCCGGGTATGATGGAC
>CAZMLS010000055.1:0-11381 GCA_964567215.1 uncultured Atribacterota bacterium
TGGTCGGGGCGAGAGGACTTGAACCTCCGACCCCCTGAACCCCATTCAGGTGCGCTTCCAAACTGCGCTACGCCCCGACTTTGTTATTATACTAAAACAATTAAATTAAGGCAATAAGATTTTACTAATTTAATTTGTGTTTAGTGCTTCATCGTAAAAAAGGATCATAGTTACTTCTGATAAATATTAAACTTTTATGTAATTTTTTCCTTCAAGCTCTTTAATTAAATCTTTTAATTCCAAATTTAACATAATTGCACTTACCTTATTAGCCGATAATTTGCTTTTTCCGGTTATTTCGTCAATTTGTGTTAATTTCTGTTTAGACAATAAATTATAGATTAATAAATCATCTTCTGATAAATTAATTAAACCAGGTAACTCTTTTTTCTTTTCATTTTCTACTTTTATAGGTATCTCAAAAGATATCTCTTCTAAAATATCATTATAGTTATTAACTAATTTTGCTCCCTGTTTGATTAAATTATGAGTACCTTTCGATAATGGTGAGTTTATATTTCCCGGAATAGCAAATACTTCCCTGTCCTGTTCAAGGGCAAAATCTGTCGTAATAAGTGCTCCACTTTTTTCTGCTGCTTCAACGACAAGAGTTCCTAAACTTAACCCGCTGATAATTCTATTTCTTCTGGGAAAATTTTGCCTTTCAGGTAAGGTAAATAATGGAAATTCAGTAATAACCGCTCCCGATTCTTCTATCTCACGAGCAAGCTTTCTGTTTTCCGGAGGATATATTAAATCAATTCCGCAACCCAGGACCGCTATAGTTCTTCCATTTACAAATAATGCCCCCTTATGCGCGATAGTATCTATTCCTCTGGCTAACCCGCTTATAACGGTTAATCCGACCAAAGATAGATTCTTGCTAAATTTCTCCGCTACCATTTTCCCATAATAAGTTGCTTTCCTTGATCCCACGATAGAAATGGAATTTTTATCTGTGTCGAGCAAAGTTCCCTTGTAAAATAATACAGGTGGAGGCAGATGAATTTCTTTTAAGTTAGCGGGATACAAACTGTCCTCCTTGGTAACGACTTTAACCTGATTTTTTTCTATTAAATCAAGTTGTCTTTCAGGAATTATATTTTTCTTTTGTTCTGCAAATCGTTGAGAAATATTGGTATTTAAATTGAGTAATTTTGAAATGGTTCCTGTGTTTTCCAACCATGCATTTTCAGCCGTACCATATTTTTTTAAAAGTATATAAAATCTTTTCGGACCTATATCCGATATACTATTCCATGCTAACCAATATTTTAATTTTTGTTCTTTCAACTTCTAATTTCTCCTTAATATAAAATTTTCCAACTAAATTTTACAACTATAACGCCGTGATACTACCGCAATTCTTGTATGTATCTCTTTAGTTTTTTCTGCCTACGGTTTTTCCTTTTACTCCTCAATTTTAAATTTTAAGTTTTGGTTTTGCGCTTTTAACTTTTCGTTTTTCGCAAATCTTGCCTTCACTTCTCACCCACACCTATATGCTATACGCTCCACGCTAAACGCTACTCTTCTAATAATGTCCATTGCTAACCAATAAATTGATTTTTTTATCTTCTGTAAGGATGTTTCCGGGTTTGGGTATTTGAGTAATAACCTGGCCTTTGGGAATGGAAAAATGATTAGTAAGCGTAACTTTTCCCAAAACAAGATCGTATTCCTTGATAATAGAAACTGCTTCATCATAATTTTTATCTTTCAAATCAGGAATTGTAATAGCTACAAGCTTTCTCCCTTTGCTAAGTATGACTTCTACTTCTCTATTTTCTTTTATTACGGAACCGGAATCCGGTTTTTGCTTTATAATAAGGTTTTCAGATACTTGATTATTGTATTCTTCTCCCGAAATGATAATTTTCAATCCTGCATTATAAATCTTTTCTTGCGCAATCTCTAAATTTTCATGAATCACAGAAGGAACAACAGTATCCGGAACTGAAAAAATGTTTTGAAATACAAATAGTGCAGATAATCCGCCGATAATAACGAGAAACAGGATAATTAGAAAGGTAGCAACTGATTTAAAAACAGCATAAAATATTTTTTCTATCATTAGTACTGCCCCTTTTTAATCATTCTAGCCATAAAAAAGCCATCTAAATTAGAATTAGAAATTCCCGGATATATCTTAATAAATTCATTTTCTTTTGATTTGTTAACTATTAAATTTCTCTTTTTGTTAAATGTGCTTAAATTTTCTAATTCAAAATGCGGGCTTCTTTTTAAAAACTTCTTAACAACTTCCCTGTTCTCTTCGTTCTCGGTACTGCAGGTGGAGTATATTAATGCACCACCCTCTTTCACATAATCTGATGATACTGATAATATTTCCAACTGTAATTGAGATAATTGAAATAATCTTTCCCGATTAAATAACTGTAATTTTATATCAGGCTTTCTTCTCAATACACCTAAACATGAGCAGGGAACATCTACCAGAACCTTATCTGCTTTATTTAAGTATTCTTTTTTTGTCTTTGTGGCATCATGTTGCAATATCTTTACAATATTAATCCCCAATCTGTTGCAATTTGCATTGATTGTTTTCAGTTTGTTTTTACTGATATCCATGGCAATCACAATTCCCTTATTATTCATCAACTGCGCAAGATGAGTTGTTTTTCCACCTGGAGCGCTGCAAACATCAATAACTAACTCGCCCGGCAAGGGATTAACTAAATGTGAAACCAATATTGATGATTCATCTTGAATTTGAAATAGACCATTTTTAAAACCGGAATGTTCTGAAACATTGGTGATACCCTTAACGTATAACGCTTCCCCGGTAAACTGACCTTCTACTCCCGTTATTTCTTCTTTCTCTAATGTCTCTTTTAAATCTGAACGATTTAATTTTAAAGTATTGGTTCTAATAGTTAAAGGGGGTATTGTGTTATTGGCAATACAGATTTTTAATGTATTTTCATACCCGAATCTTTTTATCCAGCGTTTAATGACCCAAAGTGGATGCGAATACATGATTGATAAATATAGTGCAGGTTCTTTTTCCTTTTCAGGCCATTTAATTTCATTTTCCCTACGAATAATATTTCTTAAAATAGCATTGACAAAACTAGCGGTTTTAATGTTTCCGTATTTTTTCGCCAGTTGAACCGCTTCGTTGCATGCTGCATAACCCGGTACTTTTTTTAAAAACAACATTTGATAAATGCTCATTCTTACTATATTTCTAATTAGAATTTTCATTTTATCAATTTTATTGGCGGAAAACCGGGAAATCACCCAATCTATTTTAATCCTGTTTCTGATAACACCATAGGTAATTTCATGAATAAAAGCAGCATCTCTTTTTACTATTTTATTCTTTTTAAGAGCTTGGTTAACTAGTACATTAATATATCCCTGATTAGAATCTATTTTTACTAAAATATCTAATATGATCTCTCTTATCGGATCAACATTTAATCTTCGCATAAGCTTAATCTATTTTCCTATCCTCTTCTATTTCTTAAAACAATAAGTCTTAGTAAATGCATGACTGCAACGGCAGTTGCAGCAACGTACGTTAAAGCTGCTGCATCAAGAACTCTCTTAACGGAAATAGCTTCTTTTTCTGAAATAATGTCTCCTATACTTAGCAATTTTATAGCTCTTTTACTTGCATCAAATTCTACCGGCAGTGTGACAATCTGAAATAATACTGCTAAGGAAAACGCAATGATTCCGATTTCCATCAGTCCCGGAATACTGAATAAAAAACCAATCAGAAATAAAGGCACTGCCATGCGGGATCCAATATTGCTAATCGGAACAAGGTTGCTTCGTAAGGCAAGTGGAAAATATTTTAACGAATCCTGCATTGCATGACCAATTTCGTGTGCTGCAATACCCTGGGCGGCAATTGATTTACCATGATATACTTCTCTGGAAAGTCCCAACTTCTTTTTCCTGGAATCATAATGATCGGAAAGATTTCCAGGCACCAGTTCGATAGTTACTTTTTCCAACCCTCTGTTTTTTAACAATTGAGTGGCTATTTCCCTACCGGTTAACCCGTTTTCAGCCGGAATTTTCGCATATTTCATATAGACTGTTTTTACTTTGTATTGTGCGTAAAGGGTTAATAATATCGCCGGAATCAATATAATTATTGAATTATCAAAAAATAACATTAAATATCTCCTTACTCATTATAATCTGTGAATGCTTCCACAAATTCTATGTTTCAACTTGTATTATTCTCCAAGTGTATTTTCTATTTTAATTTTATAGCCGTTAACAAATTGCCCGGCTGACATTTCTTTCGCACCAGCAGGAATCAATTTAATTATTTTTATCAGTCCACTGTCCCCTGTTGAAACCAATAAGCCATCTTTCTCAATAGCTACAATAACACCAGGGAAAGCCGCATGGGATAGACTCTGATTTTCATCACCGGATATCCAACTCGACTGTGTAATCTTTATTTTTTTTCCTTTATAATAAGTGTATGCACCAGGAGTAGGAATAGTGCCCCTAATCCGGTTATATATTTTTTTAGATTTTTCCTTCCAGTTAATTTCACCATCTTTTTTATTCATTTTTCTTGTATAAGTTGCAATTTTTCTATTCTGAGGAATTTGAGATAATATTTTATTTTGAAAATCATTTAATACCTTGGTGATGGTTTTTGCGCTCAAGTTGGATAATCTTTCACTTAACTCTCCAAAAGTTTCATTTGGTAGAATATCTACTTTAAATCGAGCGATAATATCTCCATCATCTACTTTGCTGTTCATACAAATGAACGTTATACCGGTTTCTTTTTCACCATTTATGATAACCCAATTAATAGGCGCGGCACCTCGATATTCCGGTAATAAAGATCCGTGTATATTAATACAACCGACTTTCGGAATATTTAGTATTTTTTCTGAAAGTATCTGACCATAAGCAACTACCAGGATAATATCAGGTTCCAACGCTTCCAGTTTTTTTACAAAATTAATTTCATTAATATTTTCCGGTTGAAATATTGTAACTTTCCGATCTATTACTGCCTTCTTTATAGGTGGAGGTAATATCTTTTTTCCCCTTCCTCTCGGACGATCCGGTTGGGTAACGACTTGTAATATATTTTTTTTATTATTTATTAATGCTTCCAAGACCGGAACACCAAATTCTGCAGTTCCGATAAAAATAATCTTAGTTATAGTATCCACCTTCTTTTTTATATTTATTCTTAACTAATCCTTTTAGTTTTTGCTAATTTTTCTTTCACTTCCCACACAGACTTACACGTTATATGCTAATTTCCCCGAAGTTTTTCACGAATCTTATCTTTAAATACTTACGTGATACTCGATGCTATATGTTGTCTTTCTCGATACTGTTTTAATTTATCTTTTCCTATTCTTTCTTAACTCGATGCTATATACTGTTTTATCAATAGGCAGGCGGAACGTCTGTTCTACAGGAGGAGGGATATTTTTCTTTATTACTTATTAACTTGTTACTTGTTACCGTTTTTCTACCCACACTTATATGCTATGCTCTCTACGTTAGTTTTCCTTCTTCTTCTTATATTCATCTAGTAAAATTTGTCTTTTAATTTTACTAATCCGGTCAATGAATAAAACACCTTCCAAATGGTCAATTTCATGCTGCAACGCTTTCCCGATTAAACCATCTTTAGATATTTTTATTTTTTCCCCTTTTTGGTTTATCCCCTCTACTGTCACTTTTTCATAACGGGTGACTTTACTATAAATTCCCGGTACACTTAAACACCCTTCTTCTTCAATTATTTTTCCTTCTTTTTTAAGGATGACAGGATTAATTAATACAAAAAGCCCCTCTTCTTCTCCATCAATAACAATTATTCTTTTTGAAACACCTATTTGCGGAGCTGCCAGACCTACACCCAGGGAAGCATACATTGTCTCTATCATATCTTTTATCAGTTTATCTATTTCAGGAGTTATTTCATCTACTTTCAATGCTTTTTCTCTTAATACAGTATCTCCAACTTTTCTAATTTCTAAAACTGCCATAATTTTCCTCCTCCAATACTTTTTAAATATCATAGTTCTAATTATAAGGATTTCTTTATATCACTCGGGTACTCTTACATTATTTCTTTTATCTTATTATACCATAAGTGTACTCATGTCTTCCTTTTCAATGGATTATCCCCGACATTTTTATCGAGCCTTTCTTATCCTTGTAATCCCTACTTAAATCTGTTTAATTCTTCGATTTAAATATTTAAATCATTCTTGTCGGGTCCACATCAATTACCAACCGATTATTCGTATAGAGCTGGCTTAATACTATTTTATCAAATTTTTTCATAAATAACTTATTAAACTTTTCAATATTTTTCACCTTAATTATAAGCTGCACCTTAAAAATATTTTTTGCTTTCCAAATAATCATATTTTTAGAACCCAATAATTCATATTTAGGCATGCTTTTACTACTGCCAAGTTGCCCTAAATAATCAATTAAAGATTTTGCATCCTGTTCAACCTTTTCCTTATTCTCTCCTTTGACTTCTATTTTGATTATATGTGTAAAAGGGGGATATTCCAGTTCTTTCCTTAATTCAAGCTCTTTTTGGTAAAAAATATTGTCTTTTCCCTTCTTTAAAGCTACCAGGCAATGATGATCAGGATTAAATGTTTGTATAATCACTTCTTTGGAAGGGTTATATCTTCTAAAAGATGAAATTATTTCCTTTATAAGTTGAAATGTTTTTTCCCCTGATCGAAAATCGGGTAAATTTAAAAGTGTATCAGCTGAAACAATACCAAGCAAATCAACATAATCATACTTAAGACCTTTTAGAGCCATTTTGGTTCCTATTAGTATATCAATTTTTCTTTTATTAAAATCGCCAACCATATTCTGATAATCTTCTTTTTTCTTGATTGAATCCCGATCTAAGCGTTTTATTTTACTCATAGGAAACATCTTTTTTATTTCATTTTCCAACCTTTGGGTTCCAACACCCAATGGTCTTATCTCTCTACTTCCACATTTTGGGCAAACACTTAACATATCGGTCTTTTTACCACAACTATGGCAGATAAGACGGGCATTCCGCTGATTGTTAAAATGATAAGATAAAACGTTATTGCAGTATGGACATTTGGGAATATATCCACATTTATTACATAAAATAAAACTGGAAAATCCTCTTCTATTTAAAAAAAGAATAATTTGTTTATTTTTCTTAATGTTTTTAGCTATCGCCTGCTGCAGTTCATAACTTATTATTTTCTTTTTTGATTTTTCCTGCGTCATATCTATTATTTTGTTTTTAAACGGATATTCTTCTTCTATTTTATCGGTAAGCTCAATTTTTTCAATATCTTTCTTCACCATTCCCTGAAAAGATTCAAGAGAGGGAGAATTGCTATGTAATATAATCGGTACATCTTCAATTTCCGCTCTTTTCATAGCTACTTTTTCCGCATGGTATCTGGGGGTTCTTTCTTCCTTGTAAAGACTGTCATGTTCCTGATCGATAATAATCAGGCCTAACTTTTCCATAGGTAAAAATATCGCTGACCTTTTTCCTATCACTATATCGAATTTCGATTTCTTTATTTTAATCCATTGAAAAAAATTACTTTTCTGATCATCCCTCTCATTAAATATTAATATTTTATCTTTGAATTCCACTTTCAATACATCAGCTAATTCTCTCAGCTCTGTTTCTGAAGGAGTTAATATAATTACCTGCTTGTGAATAGATTGAGAAAGTTGAATACATTTCACGTAAAACTTAACTTTATGTGAAAAATTAGTTGGGTTTAAATAAAATACTTTATACATACTCTTTATAATTGAATTATTCACTTGCTTTAAGATTTCATTTTTTTCTTGCATAACCAGTGTGGATTGTTTTTCAGATTCTAACGGTTTTGATTTTGACGGTGCTTTTGATGTTATAATTTCTTTTTCCCACTGTTTCAACCATAATTTTTTAGTTTTAGGAAAGACATAATTCAGTGTTTTACTCCAGGAACACAGGTAGTATTCGGATATCCACTTGGTTAGTTGCAGGAGATTGGTATTCAGTAAGGATTCTTCATCTATTATCTGCAGAATGTTCTTGCAATTCTTTATACTTGATTTTGTTAAGAATCCAATAACACATCCTATTTTTTTTGAATTTTTAAATGGGATGATAACTCTTGTTCCGCAAGATATTTTACTTTGAAGATTTATTGGGATGGAATAGTGAAATATTTTATTAAAATTAATTTCTAATAATATTATCTCTGCATATTTTTTTTCGCTTTGTTTTTTCGTCAGATTTACCAATTCCTTTTTACACAATTTTTAATATTTCGTCTAATATTTTTACAGCCATCTCACTTTTTTTCATGATCGGAAGTTCTTTTATCATTCCCTTTTGACTTATTATTTTTGCACTATTATTGTCAGAAGCAAAACCGATATTTTTCTCTAGTATATTATTTGCAATAATTAAATTTAATTTCTTTTCTTTAAGTTTTTTTAAAGCATTTTTTGTGAGATTTTCAGCTTCCGCCGCAAACCCAACCAGTATTTTATCTCGTTTTTTCTTACCTAATTCAGCAAGTATATCTGACGTTTTTTCCAATTCGAGATTTAGTTTTTGGCTGCCGCTTTTTTTAATCTTTCCAAAAACACTCTTTTTGGGTCGAAAATCAGCTACTGCAGCAGCAGAAATGATAATATCTGCTTTTGGAAAATATTTAAATACTTCTTTCTTCATCTCTTCGGCAGTTTCTACTAATATCATTTTATCCACTTCTACGGGGGGCAAGTGGTTTGGTCCGCTAATTAAAATAACTCTTGCACCTCGATGAACGGCATTTTTTGCCAGAGCAAATCCCATTTTTCCCGTTGAATAATTAGATATGAATCTTACATTATCAATAGGTTCTCTAGTACAGGAAGCAGTGATCAATATGGTTTTGTTTTTATAATCATTATCCGCGCTCAGAAATGATTCTACATTAACCATAATTTTTTCAATATTTGCCAGTCTTCCCTTGCCAACATCTCCACAGGCCAGAGTTCCGTATTCCGATTCAATAAATTCAAAACCCAATACCTTTAATTTTTCACAATTCTCCAGATAAATTGGATTAGAAATCATGTTCCTATTCATCGCCGGAGCAATCATTGTCTTTACCCTGGAAGCTAAAATAATTGCTGTTAACAGGTCATTAGCAATACCGTGGGCAATTTTTCCGATAATATTAGCAGTTGCCGGAGCAATTAAAATTAAATCAGCCCATTTTGCTAACGAAATATGCCGAACCTCCGAAGCATTATTCAGTGAAAACATTTCTTTCATTACCGGGTTTCCTGAAAGTGTGGCAAATGTTAAGGGTTGAACAAATTTTGTAGCCGACTCTGTCATAACTACTATTACGTCAGCTCCTTTTTTCTTCAATAAACTTAGTATTTCTGCACTCTTATAGGCAGATATGCTTCCGGTAATTCCCAGGATAATTTTTTTACCTTCAAACATTTTTTTACCTCAAGTCCAATCAGTTTTTACATTCAAAATTACAATGAAAAAAATATAGAAAAATCAAATTAGATAAATCCTTTTCTTATATAGTATATTTTTAATGCAGAAACATCGTTAATTTAATAAATAAGCGTATTTATATTGTTAGCTAATTCAAAGAACAAACAATGCTAATACCTTCACGATTTATTCATCCATCATACTTTCATCAAAAATTTCTTCGGTTTTAGTATTTTTTAAAGGTATTTCTTTTTTAATAAACACTTTGCCTTGTTTAATTTCTTCCAAAGCTATAGCCATGAGTTTACCTTGTTTGGTTTTTACCAAAGGTTTTTCCCCATGTTTTAATTGCTTTACCCTTTTGGAAACCATCATGGCTAATAAAAATCTGTTCTCTATCATATTTTCATCTTTCCTTCCTATTGATATTTTTCTTTTTTATGTATCTTGCATCTTTCTGCGATGATAATTGCTTCTAATTTCTTTAATGCAGTTTCAATATTATCATTAATTACCAAATAATCGTAATTATTAACATACTTTATTTCTGTTCTTGCATCCCCTAACCTTTTTTCTAATTCTTTCTTTTCTTCGGTTTTTCTATTCCTTAATCTATATTCCAAATCATTCCATGATGGAGGAGCAATAAAAATATATATTCCCCAGGGCATTTTATCTTTTACCTGGACCGCGCCCTGAACATCTATTTCCAGCAATGTATCATTTCCCGTTTTTAATCTTTCAATTAAGAACTCATAAGGTGTTCCTTTATAGTCTCCGTGAACCATTGCCCATTCAATAAATTTATTTTCTTTAATCATTTGCTTAAATATAGCTTCCGATACAAAATGGTAATCTATTCCATTCACCTCTTCTTTTCTAGGAGATCTTGTAGTCATGGAAACTGAGTAAGTTAAATCTTTAAACATTTTAAATAATTTTTCCCTCAATGTGCCCTTCCCTACACCGGAAGGCCCCGAGACAACAAAAAGTAAACCTTTTTTACTTTTTTTATCCTGCATTATATTCTGTATTCCGTTTCCTGAAATAGCAGACTGAAAATATTTATTATTTTTTTCCATATATTTATTCCTTATAATAATTTCTCACTAGAAGAAATACTTGGTTCTGTCTGACCTGAAAACCGATTGGTAATAGTCTCAGACTGAATGGAAGATAATATCACATGATCACTATCGGTAATGATAATTGCTCTTGTCCTTCTACCATGAGTGGCATCTATTAATTTTTTATTACTCTTTGCTTCTTCTTTAATTCTTTTTAAAGGAGCTGAATCAGGAGTTAAAATTGATATTACCCGGTTGGAGTTGACAAAATTACCAAAACCAATATTTACTAAACCATTTATCATTGTTACATTCTCCTATTATTCTATATTTCTTATCTGCTCTCTTATCTTTTCTAATTCACTTTTTACGGTTATAACTAAAGAGGATATTTTCGAATCATTTACCTTTGACCCAATTGTGTTAATTTCCCGATTGATTTCCTGTATGATAAAATCCATTTTTCTTCCTACCGGTTCATCGGAGTTCAACAGAATATTAAATTGATCAAGGTGGCTTTTTGTTCTAATAATCTCTTCGTTAATATCATTTTTTTCAGCAAATATTGCAGCTTCCAACTCTATTCTTCCTTCATTGATATTTACATTATCTGTCAATTCTCTTAATTTGGCTAAAAATTCATCTTTGTAGACTGCAATTGATTTTTCTGAATATTTTTCTATTTGGATTATTTTTTTTTCAATTATCCTGTTTCTTTTTTGAATATCTTTGGCAAGATTCTTTCCTTCTTTTTTCCTCATTTCCTCTAATGAATTTAGCGCTTTCAATAATGGTTTTTCTATTAGTATCCATAA
>CAZMLS010000056.1:0-11370 GCA_964567215.1 uncultured Atribacterota bacterium
GAAATAAGTTCAAATTCATTATGTTTATACCGGGAAATCAACACTTTGTTTTGTAGTTTATAGAAAAACATTTATTATCCTTTCTTTTGTTTTACATTTCATAATTTTTATAATCGAATTCAATATATGTTCGCTTTCTGCCATACAGGAACACAGAGTATTATTATCTTTTTACAATTTATAACCATTTTTTCCCTTTTCTATATGTTTTTATTTACACCACTCCACCGGTTCGATTTAAAAGTTCAAGATCATTTCTTAGATAATGAGTGGGACTAAGATTTAAATTATAATCCATATCTTCTCCCTGGTCAGGATATCTAGGGTATATAATAACTTCACCAAGATGACCGAGTGTTAATTTTCTTTGTTGGGTTATTTGATATTCATTTTCCAGGGCATTTAATATGTTTAGTGCATTCTCAATACATACTTTAGAAAATTCAAAAATTCTGTTTTCGGATGCCTTTTTAATAAAATTAGGGAATGTATACGGTAATATTGGATTGATAGATCTTACTAAATTTCCCTGTGTGCTTTTTTTTCTTTTTAATGCATCTCCACCAATAAAGGGAAATAATTCACATTCATTAAACCATAAACGAAGATTCGGAATAAAGTATGCACTTTCAACATCTCTGTTTAATAAATTAGCTATTTCTCTTCCGCTACCGGAAATAGTTCCAACAACAATTTTCTTTACTTTGATATTATATTTTTTAAACAATGGCTCTAATGCTTTGACCCGATATCCTTTATGCAAATAATCATCAACTAAAATTACCGGCATATCAAAAGAATGAATCACTTTAGCCTGGTTTTCCAAACTAAGATAATTTGGAAAAGAAACGATTTCAAATTTTTTCATATCCGGATTAAACGTTTTTTCGGTATGCAGTGATTTTGTTACTGTATTAGGGACTGCTAATTTATGTAATACTTTTCCAAAGGGTACACAAATTGATTTTCCCAGCACCCTTGGAATAGATGGAATGATAGAGACATGATTAATATCACAAACCTTCTTTACTACCGTTTGGTTGGTAAAGCTGATATCAAATGGTAAAACAATATTTCCCGGGTAGAAAGTGGTAACTGATTTCAGTAGTTTCTTACGGGAAGCGGTAATTGCTTTTTGAATAATTCTGTTTTTATTAAAAGGCTCTTTTATTATGGTTTCAGCATCTAAATTTATAATACAAGGTTTACTCATATCCACAACAAATACAGGATTTTTTTCGTCCGTAAACGGTAATCGGTAAAATCCCATCAGTTTTAAAGTTTCATTTAAAGATATTAAAGGATAATTGTTTATCATATCTTTAAAAATAGCGAAAGTATAATCCTTCCTTATACAGAAGGAAACTGTTTCGGAGAGAATAAGTTGTTCGATATTTTTTATTATGGATTTATTCTTTGCTTCTTTGATTGAAAAAACACCGTCAATAACAATGGTACGACCAGATGTATTTTCCCGAATATATTCTGAAATTTGGTTGTCCTTAAACTCTTGATATAAAAAACTGGATCGGACCCAGTGGAACATTGAAAAACCTAAAATATCTCCACCATGATCAAGATCTCTAAACAATAAAATTCTTGGATTTAATTTTTTGTTAAATTCGATAAACTTATCATATATTTCTTTAGCATTATAATCTGAAAATATTTTTTGTTTTAATTCTTCAACTAATTGCATTTGTATTTTTTCTATAATCTGAACATCAATGGAAATGGTTTGGGTAATTGATTTGTATTGCGGTTCCCTCTGGTAAAGACTATTTTCATATATATATTTTTGAGCCAGGGGATCAATAAATTTTGAAATATCTCTATTTTCGTCAATGTTATCTCTTATCCGGGTAGAGCTTATATCTTCATAACGTGGAATTAAATTCAGCTCGATGGTCTCTCCTTCTATCTTTTCTAAAACTTCCCGATATAACTCTTCTTTTTTTAGAGAAGATTTAAAAGATCTTCTATCAAAAATGATATGAGAAAAAGTATGAATTGAGTATCTTGTTTTTTTATTTCTATAAGCAGAAGCATTTAGAAGAACATCGGTACCAACAACAATATAAATTTTAGAAAAGGGGAAACTTTTCTTTAACACTTCTAAATTATCCGGATTTACAAGATTTACCGGTAAATCATCGGGAAATAGATAAAGATTTAGCTCATCTGCAATAGAAATATTAATAATGTTCTTTCTAAACATATGCGGTTGAGTTCTTTTGGACCAGGAAAATTCATCAATTTCTAAATATATTTCAAATCCCAGTGCATCTATTTTTCTAACAATTTCTCTATGACTCAACGAAAATGGATCGAATGCACCCGGGAAAAAGGCTACTTTATCCGGGGTTTTTAAGTTAATTTTTCCGATAAAAAAATTATAATCAGAGATAAATTTACACATATAATTCAATCCATTACAATTAATTAAAAACATTAATTCTTCTTTTTTTGCCGAAGTGAGTAGCGTAAGTATCTTTTTAGCAATAAGTTGAAAAATAGTATTTTTCTCTTCCAGACTTAAATGTTCTGATCCGAATATTTCCCGACCAATTACTCGAAAAGCGGCTTGCTTTACCTGAATGTTATAATGAACAAAACCATTTAGAAGAATACCGATCATTTTAATTAGTCTGAGCTTATATAAACTTTTTTCCTCTGAAAACCTTTCCCTGTATTGAGGATAATTGGCAATAGCGATACCGATAGTTCTAAGCAATAACGAGCTTAATTTTGGATCTGATTGTTTAATTTTCCCTATTAGATCATTAATTAATTCATCTAACTCACCAGGAGGCATGAATAGTATCATCTGACCCAAATAAAAGGGGATGTATTTGGTAAATTGATAATCTTCCATTTCCAATGCACGCAATAACTCAATTGAAATATCGTTTCTTTGTTCAAAAGACAAGGTATTCATCAAACCAATCAAAGTATGGCCAGCCAGGTTTCTAATCTCTTCTACCCCGCTCACTTTTAGAATATTACAGAAATGCAATGCGGTATATATTTCATCTTTTTTGGAACGTAATGTGTGTTCCGATAAAAGTTCTATTTGTATTTTTTTTACTATAGGGCTGGTAGAAGACTTCAAATTACTTAAAAATAAATATTGCAAATTTTTCATATCTTGTTCATGAAAATATTTATATCGTTCCGTTATTTTTTTATCAAGATGTAGAGCTTTTACAATCTTCATATTTAAATAATTTTCAGCTGGAATGGATGACTGAGATATGTTTTTCGAAAATATTTTCTTTAGATTCTTAATGAATAGAGATGATTCACTTATTACAACAATTATTTCATATACAACTTCTAATGCTGCAAGCCTTAAATTATGATTAGTTTCTTTTAACTTTTGCAAAAGATACCCGAATAGGGTTTGAGACAATTTTGTATCTCCGGATATATATAGATGGGGGATCATTTTTATTAAAGAAAGATGAATATCTTTATTTTTATAAATGTTTTTTTTATAATATTTTAAAATAGTTTTTTTATATTGGCTGATGTTCTCTTCTCTGGCATAAAGAAGCAAGGAAGAAACCATGCATTCAGTGCTGGTGATAATTCGTGATTGATAAAGTAAAATCTTTTTATAATCGGGTTGCAAAAAACATTTTATATATTTTTTTAGTAAATCAACACTATTGATATCCGCAGATTTTAGTTTTACATTTTGAGGAATTTCCTTACGATAATCCTCATCAAAGCTGGCAATCAATATACCGATAAGCCTTGCACTTCTTCTTCTTATCTCTGGTTGAGGATGAAATAATATTTCATACAAAAAGCCCATGGTAGCTATTTTCTGTTTCTGCGTTAAATAAGTAGTATATTCCTTAAATATCTGCAAATATTCTCTTAAGTTATTGGAGCTTTTTTCATTTCGTGCCAATTCTAAAAGTGAATTAAGCGATGATTCATTTCGCAATTCATACATCAAATTAATATTATGTTCTATACCTAGAAATTTTATATTTTGTATAACTTCCCGGCTATGCAAAAGAGAATAGTAGGTCTTCTTCGGTTTTCTAAAAGAAATATTCTCTTTTTCTTCGATATTTATCTTAACCCCCAGATGTATCAGATAATCTTCGAAATCCCGTAATTTCGCATAAACCCGGCAATATCTTTTCTTTTTTTGCTCATCAACATTATCTAATTTATCTAAAATAACTTGAAAAGAGGTTTTGAGATCAAATATTTTCATTTCATTTTTCGAATCGGATTTTATGTTCTTCACTCGAAAATCAGAATAAATCAATATCAAGGATTCAATGGGTAGGTTTTCAAGTTCTAAATCCCATACCGAATGGTTAACCGCAATATGTCCGATATAAGGAATATTATGTTTTTTAAACCATAAATCGGTATAATAATAATGAAAATATGGCGTTCTTTTTAGTTCAATTCCCTTGCATCCATATTTTCCCAAATCGTGTCCTATAGCCGCTCCTGAAACTCTTCCCAAATCAACCGGAAGACCAAATTCTTTGCATTGTCTCCCAATAAATAATGCAATTTGATTTACGCCACAAATGTGGTCAAGAGTATTATATTTTAATACTTCCTGACTTAATTTCATCATCTCATAAATATATTCTTCATCAATTGCCTTTAAAAATCTCTTATATTCTGCTGAATATTCCAATTTTTTCCTTTCTTCAACAGTTAACCACACAAACGGATACCTGCTTTGGAAAGTGTTATCATTAGAGGTTTTTTGGAATTCTGATATAATCCTTAATAGCTTTAGATAAAGAAATACATTTCTTTTATTAATCTTGAAAACATTAACATTGGAAACTTCTATTGCTTCAGGAAAAGATAGTGAAAGCACATATTGATATACCTGGTAAAGCCAGTTTTCAGAAAGATGTTTCGGGTCTAACTGAACCAGTAAATCATGACATAATAAATATACTGCTTGACAGCTAAAGTCCTTTTTTTTAATCATAAATGATAACTTATTTAAAAATAACGGGCTACTAATATATTTTTCAATTACTTTTTTTTCTAATAAACGGTTTCCTATAGTGTCTTCTTTAATTATTTTATTTAATATGGTTTCATGTAAAAAATTAATATTGTTCATATTCATTTTTAAAACTCTTTTATTTAATTTAGTAATTTATTAGATAAAACATCCAAAGTAGGACGATAAAGGTGATGAAAAGATATGACTTCAACTTAATAAATTCCTTTATCGGTATAATTAAATTTCTTTTATCCAAAAATGATTGATTTTAATACAACTTTATTTTTACAGCATTATACACCATTTTATATTTTTTAAACAAACAATACTTACCGAAACGAATAATTAAGTTATTATATTGGTAAAACCTTCTCTTCTTCTGGCTTTTAATGAAACCATACTGCTTGGACCGTCTCCTCTGGCAACCGAAACAGCTACTTTGCCTTCTGCGATTTTAAAAATTTCAGCAACATCTACGTGGGTAAATCCCGGGCAAAGTAATATGGAATCAATTTTCTTATTTTGAATAAAATCTTTACAGACTTCTATTGCTTCCACCTGATTTTTAACTACTACTGAAAATAATTGATATAAACCTGTATCAATTAAACTTCGATGCCGCCCTTTGTTCGCATCCGGAGCATGGGCAATAAATAACGTCTTAAACGCCATACTAATCCTCCTTTTTAAAAATTAATAAAATATTTAAGTGTAAAATTAATAAAAACATGGGTAATAAATGCAGGCCAAAATGATTTTCCTTTATATGCGATATACCCAAACCATAGTCCCATCGGGATACACATCAATATTTCCACTTCGGGTTTTCCGATATGAAGAAGAACAAAAGGCACCATCTGAATAATAATACTCGCTTCTTTAAATCTTTCCCTTAACCCAAACAAAAGAAAGCCTCTAAGCAGATATTCCCAAGCAAAAAGAAGGGGAACCATTTGTGTAAAGAAACTGTGATATTCAAAAGGTTTGGTATAGTATTGACCTACTGAAGTAAAAAGAGAACCGACATATAATATTGGAATACCAATAATCACTGTTATTGCAACATAAAATCCCCATAATTTATAATTTCCGAGCTTAAAACCATAATCAAATGGATTCTTTCTAAGAATGATAAAGATTGTTAATAGCGGTAGTATCACAAAATAAAATAAATAACTCAAAACGGTTGATGATTTAATCGGGCGATATATTTGAAAAACCATAAAAACCGTTGACATGCCAAGTATAACAGTTTCGGTAAAATTTCGCTTTAAAAAATTACATATCTCGCGTAACTCTTTTTCTAAAAAAACACGCACAATTTTCTCCCTTCTAACGAATAATAAATCTAAAAGGTTTTTTAAATTTATACTTACTTTCTTTTGGAAAAAAACGACTGGGTGGTTAAATAAGTGATGTGCCGCCAATATATTTAGCCAGTGTTTAATTATCTTTCCGGTTCCTCTAATCCTTAAGCTTCTTCTTTTATAAGACCGGTAAAAAAAGCAATTAAAAAAGATAGGAGCATAGCTACGTCAATAAAGTAATAAGTATTTCTCAATTTTATAATACTCCTTTTACATCTACAAATATTTTCATATATCAATTCTCTGAATAAATAGTAAAAACTATTTTAACAAAATAATCATGTTGCAAAGCAGCATTTTCTCTACCATTGCTCTCGATCTAAATATTATAACAAAGCGATTTATTCGAAAACATGATCCGTTTCTTTATCGAAATCATAATCTTTTCTAGGTTTGACTAGGTATATGTTTCCATCATGTAAGTCACTAAAATAAAGCCCCTCCGGACCAAAAGATAAACCACATGGAGAAGCAGCTCCTTCTCCGATATAGGTCACAAATTCATCATAAGAACTAATTCCGGTACTCTCTTTGTTAATTCTCATCTTTACTATTTTCTTGCCTTTTATTTCCCTCCCCTTTTTGTAAGCATTTCCAAACAGTGCAACAAATAATTCATCATGAAATTTTTTATGAAATTGCCCATCCTGCATAAATACCAAGGCAGTCGGTGCTTGACAAAAGTGCCACCAGAAGAGGGCTTTAGTCCTCATGTCTCCATACCAACCATGGTTACTTTTTGCTTCTACTCTAGCGACGACATCATCTACAGCAGGACCATTGATGCTAACATAGAGAGACTTATCAGTATTTCTCCAGGCAGCTCCAAAGGGATTTCTAAACCCTTTAGCATAAATAAAACTATTTTTATTCGGATTATCATCCGGGATACTACCATCCAGGTTCATCCTTAGTATTTTTCCCCTTAGGTCATTATCATCCTGTGGTGATTTTCTCCAGGAACCTCCATCTGCAACGTTCACATATAACTTTTTATCATATCCGATAGATACTGCCTGAATTCGATGTGCTTTAGTCGTTGAAGGAATATTATCTATGATAACCTTCATAGAATTTAAATGCAGACCATCCTTACTTTCCATTTTAACTACCTTACCCTTAATCTCTCCATTTTCCATATAAAGCATAGTAACGAATAAGTTACCCGTATCAGGCTCAAAACATATACCAGTGACCCCTGATTCCCCTGAACCTGGAATTTCAGCACTCGGTTTATAATTTAATAGATTTTCAGCATAAGTATATATTTTCCAATCTTTTGTTATCGCCTTTATCTGACCATATAGCTCTGTTACCTATAATTGTGCATTATTCTCCTTGTTTGGATTAAAAGCCAGGTTGACTGGGAGTTTTAATCCTTCTGCTTTTAATTCAATTTCAAACCTGGGAAATACCCACCAATCATTTAAAGACATCCTTTTTTCCTCCTTTAAAAATATTAATACTTAGAACCAAGGTTATTAATAAAAGTATAAATATTAATTTAGAATTTCTTTTTCTATATATATCCATTTTTTTAAAAACTTTCTATTCAATTTCTTTTTAAAAATCATTGGGTATTTATTTTGTACAGTGAAAGAATGTTACTTAGTAGGTCTCTTGATAGATAAAGGGTGATATTCTTGAAATTAATCTTAGATAATATGGTTTTTTATGATAGCATAATGTATTATGGATATTCTGCTTATGTAAAGAACACACTTATTAATTTTTAAATATACTTTTTTTATACTACAAATTTATTTAAATGCCCTTCTTTTTTATAAAAATAATTTATAAAAAGAAAAACCCTTCTGCAAAAGCCAAAGGGCTGCAAATTGTCTGGCTTCCCCTATTTGAAACGTTTAGAACTTTTAAAGAGGATGTAACAAAAAAATATCAAATTAATAAGTTAATTATTCATAATTATAAGTAATCTCTAAATATAATAGTTTTAAAATATTTATAAAAGAAGAAGTCCTTCAGTAAAGTCCAAAGGGCTTAGAATTGCCAAATTTCCCAAATAGGATGATTGAAACTTTTTGAAATGACTATATAAGGTACAAACCGGGCACAGATAACCGCTCTTGCCGGACTTGATCCGATAAGATGAGAATCCGGAACCTCGGTAAAGGGTAAAGTTAAGGTCAGTAAAAATGGTAAAGGAATATACCGTAAAATCTTCTACTTATCTACTGTTTATGCCGTGGTACATAATCAGAAAATTAGGGTATTTTATCAACGGCTATTAGCCCACTATAAGATAAAGAAATTGACCGTTATTGCTTCCATGAGAAAGATATTCTTAATAGCTCATACTATACATAGAGGCTAGACAGAATATTTTACTACTTAGATTCTTAAAAATATTTACAATAAAATAGAGTGTCAAAAGGAGAGTTTTCGGGTTGACTTTTAACACAGTACCTATTTATTAATATTTCCTAAAACGATATTACATAATCCCATTATATTAATATCTTTTTGGAATTTATTCCAAGCTTCTTCTCCCTCTAAAGTACGCTCAGGTTGCCCATAATTAGTAAGATAAACAATAATAAGATTATACTCAAGATCAATTAAAAGAAAAGTTCCTGCTCCTCCCATTTTTCCTATGGCTTTTTTAGATACTAAATCTCCAAAAAAAGAGTTATGAGAAAAAGCATATTCCCAAAACCAAGTCTTAGGGCCACTTAAAATATAGTGAAGATAGGAAGTAGGAGATGCATATACACCAGAATTGGTTACCCCTTCAGTCATTTTATTTACAGTAATCTCCCCTAAAATTCTTTGACCCTTGTAAATACCCTTATTCAAAATCATTTGAGAAAATATAAACATATCTTTAGCGGTAGAAAAAAGTCCATCAGATCCCAGTACTTCACCTAAATAATGTTCTAAATCCTGTGTAAGTTCCCCTCTTAATAAACGCCCATTATCTGATTTACCTGTAGCTGCACAATTTTCTTTTTCCTGAGGGTTAAACATAGTGTTTTTCATTCCCAAGGGGTCAAAAATCCATTCTTTAGCAGCTAAAGACAAAGGTTTTTCTATAACCCGCTCCAATAATTTTCCCAAAATCCGGCAGGAAACATCACTATAAAATACTTTTGTTCCCGGTTGATAAGCTAATTCTTGATTATAATGCAAATCCCAAGCTTTTTTTAAATCGCCTTTTAATGCAGCTTCTTCACAACCTACAGGGTCATCCAAAGGAATTCCTCCGGTAAAATTTAGAAGATTTCTAATAGTAATTTTTTCTTTTTCTTGGTTAGTTCCAAATTCCGGAATATAATCTATTACCCTATCATCAATATTCACCCTCCCCTCTTCAACTAATTTGAATATTAAGGGGAGAGTTACCATTACTTTAGTTATTGATTCTATATTAAAAAGTGTATTTTCATTTACTCTTTCTATCTGGCTCGTTGAACCCTTCACCATAGAACCAAGGGACAAATTTAAAACTACGTCTCCCTGACGGCCTATTAATACCTGGCACCCGGGATATAATCCTTTATCTATCTTTTTACGAATAAACTCTTCAATCTTTTTTTTCATCTTTTTTCCTAAACTACACTACAAACTTTTTTCTTCTTCGATTTTTGGTTTAAAAATTAATTGAGCTATGCCCATAATAATTACTGTGGGTAAAACCCAGCCTAATCCCTGTCCTCCCAGAGGTAATCCAGAAGCAATTTTTGTGATAATATTAGAGGTAAGACCATAAAACGAAAGCATATCTCCCAATCCAAAAATTAAAGCTACGATAACTCCAACTGTTACAGAATTTTTAATTTTAGCAAAATTATAATATAAGGCACTTAAGATTAATACAACAATTGAAGGATACAATAAAACCAACCAGGGTACCGTATATTTTACGATTTTACTTAATCCTACCAAACCTAAAGTAAATCCAATAATAGTAGCCAATGTTACAGTTAATCTATAATTCATTTTATTATTGGTCATCTCTAAAAACATATCTCCCGCCATTGAAATGATAGCCGCTGCAGTAGTAAGGCAACTAAAAGCCATTATGACAGCAAAGCTAACCAAGCCAACCTGTCCTAAAAGTCCTTGGGCAATGTTGGTAGAAAGAATCCCTATAGAGGCATCAGGGAAAGATGAACCTGAAGAAGCTCCCAAGTAAACCAGAACAGTGGAAGTGATTCCCAAAAGCACAGCTGTAGAAAATCCGATAATATTTAAATTTCTATTTTGGTCCTCTTTTGTTTTTATATTTCGAATATTCAATTCATGTAAAACCCACCCACCGAATAAGAGCGCTGCTATAGCATTCATCGTATTATAAGCTTCCAACATTCCGGTACTTAAGATGTTAGTCGAATTTGGAGCTTGTGGGGCAGAAAGCGGAGTAGCTATTCCTTTTACCGCTAAAATAACCACAAATAAGACTAAGATCGGGGCAAGAATCTTTCCTAATTTATCGATAACCGTTGCTCTGGTATAAGCAACATAAAAACATATCAGAAAAAATACCGCCAAAGTAAGCCATAAAGGAACTGTGGGTAACAAAGGTAAAATGGCCATTTCATGAGTTGCGGAAGACACTCGTGGGAGAATAAAAAAGACAACGATAAGAATGGGGATGGCAGTATAAATCTTTCCAAAAAAATTCCCCAGAGTTTTGGATGCAATGCCTGTTAATGATTGATTCTGATGGGCGCATGCCATATACGCCAACCATACTCCAATACTGTTAACAATCAAATATCCCAAGGCAGCAGTGAACCAGCTTGTGCCTGCACCCCGTCCTAAAATAGGAGGGAAAATAAGATCTCCTACGCCAAAATGAGAAGAAAACATTGCTCCTGATATTACTATCAAGACAGAAATAGGTAATAAATTCTTTTTGCTCATTTTTCTATTCCTTTCACATTTATTTTTATGCATTATAACATACTACACTTATTTAAAAAAATCCTTCTTTTTTCTTAAAATAATTTAAAAAAGAAAAAGCCCTTTAGTAAATTG
>CAZMLS010000057.1:0-11257 GCA_964567215.1 uncultured Atribacterota bacterium
ATTATAAATCCACCAATATGCGCAAACCAGGCCGTTCCTCCCTCACCAGATCTTTCTGCTAAAGAAGATATTCCATATAAGAATTGATAGAGTATCCAAAAACTTAAAACAACTACAGCGGGTATCTTAATTATTCTTATAAAGAAACCGAAAATAATAAGGGTGTTTACTTTCGCTTTGGGATAAAGGACTAAATAAGCCCCCAATATTCCTGCAATAGCCCCGCTCGCTCCAATAACAGGTATTGTAGAGTTTATATCGGTTAATACTTGCGTTAAAGCCGACGTGATACCACAAATAAAATAGAAGATAATAAAGTTTATTCTGCCAACATAATCCTCTATATTATTTCCAAAAATCCATAAAAATAACATGTTTCCGGCTAAATGGATAAAGCTGCCATGAATAAACATAGAGGTAAATATAGCAGAATAAATCAGTGAAGGTCCGTTCGCCATTATCTCCATGTTATGGCTTATTTCATAAGGAATCAAACCCATATAATAGACAAAAGCGGAATATCCGTCAATTAATGAAATTTGATAAATATAAACTACAGTATTTATTATGATTATAGCAATGGTTATTATCGGAATCCTTTTTGTAGGAACATCATCATAGATCGGAAACATAAATTTCACACCTTTAAATTAGTCGTTAGTGAATAGTGAATAGTCGTTAGTAAAGAAAATACAAAATGATGTAATTTACCAATTGATCGATTCTCCAATTCTCCAATTAAGATAAAGATAAAAATTAATTAGCTAATTGTCTAATTAAATCAATGTTAGCATATATTATATACATTATCGAGTATCGTGTATATAGTTATAGTAAAAAGTAAGGTTTGAGGAAGAAAATACGAATTGATACATAGGATAAAGTTGCAAGTTGCAAGTGAATATAAAAGATGTGGATTTGAATTGCAGTAATCTACTTTCCCTTAGGATGGGCACCTCGCCTGTCTATTCTGCTTTAAATTCGATGGGAGACTGACCTATCAAATTAAAATGATTTAATATTTTCTTTATAATTCTCTCTGATGCTTTCCCATCTCCATACGGATTTATGTTCTTTACCATTTCTAAGTATTTATCTTTATTCGTTAATAATTCATTAACTTTCTCAACTATTTTATCACCATTTGTACCCACTAACTTTACTACACCTGCTGCCAATGCTTCCGGTCTTTCGGTTTCATTACGCAATACCAAAATTGGTTTTCCTAAAGAAGGTGCTTCTTCCTGCACTCCTCCGGAATCAGTCAATATAATAGATGATTTTGATATTAAGTTAATCATATCCTTATAATCCAGTGTATCTAAAAGAATCATTCTTTTTTTATTTTTTAAAATATTATTCACTGCTTCTCTTATTCTGGGATTTTTATGCATGGGAAAAATAACATAAGTGTCAGGATTATCCTCTAATATTCTTATCAATGCTTGGCAAATATTTTTTAAAGGTTTTCCCCAATTTTCTCTTCTATGCATGGTAATTAATATAATTTTATTTTTAAATAAATCTTTGTTTTTTAATGCTTCTTCTTTAAAAGAATAATTTTTCTTCACAACTGAAAATAAAGCATCTATCACCGTATTTCCGCTGATAAATATTTTTTCTCTGCTGGTACCTTCAGAAAGTAAATTCATACAGGATTTTTCAGTCGGAGCAAAGTGCAAATCTGTCAATACACTGGTTAAATGTCTGTTCATTTCTTCGGGGAATGGATAATATTTATTATTGGTTCTCAACCCTGCTTCAATGTGGGCAATCTTTATTTTTTGAAAAAATGCAGCGACTGCTCCTGAAAAAGTAGTCGTTGTATCCCCTTGTACTAAAACCATGTCAGGTCTTTCTTTTATTAATATTTTCTCAATCCCATTTACACTTTTACTGAAAATTTGAGATAAAGATTGATCTTTTTTCATAATTTTTAAATCATAATCCGACTGAATATGAAAAGCAGTCAACATTTGATCCAACATTTCTCGATGTTGTCCTGATAATAGAATTTTATAATCAATAAATTCCGGATATTTTTTCATTTCAGAGATAATGGGAAACATTTTTATTGTTTCCGGTCTGGTGCCAAATATTAACGCAAGTTTTATTTTATTCATAACATTCCTCTTCTACTCCTGCTTCTTTTAACATTTCCCGTGCCAGCTTGTCCGGATATACTTCTTTATTTCCATAAAATATTCATCCCAGGATGGACGAGCCATGATATAAAATCTCCTTTTAAAATATAGCTTAAAAAAATTAAAAACGAAAAGCGAAAAGCGTAAAACCATAATTCAAAATTAAAAATTATTCAAAAAGCGTTATTCTCATTTCTTTATATCTCATAAGAGACTTTGTAAATAACATTAGAATAAATAATATAATATTCTATAATGCTATATACTAAATACTAATTTATTTCGTTCCGTACAATCTATCTCCCGCATCGCCTAATCCAGGTACAATATATCCATGTGAATTTAATTTTTCATCAATTACAGCTGTGTATATTTTTACATCAGGATGTGCTTTTTGAATTTTTTCGACCCCTTCAACCGCTGAAACCAAACAAACAAATTTAATATCACATGCACCCATTTTTTTTAAGTAATTAATACATGCGGAAGCGGTTCCTCCGGTTGCAAGCATTGGATCAACAATGATTACTTTTCTTTCAGAAATATCTTTTGGTAATTTTGCGTAGTACTTACATGGTTTTAATGTCTCCGGATCGCGATACATACCAACATGTCCCACCTTTGCTGTTGGTATAAGTTTTAATATTCCATCTACCATTCCCAATCCTGCTCTTAGGATAGCGACAACAGCAAGATTTTTCCCAGACAATATTTTACTCCTGGTTTTTCCAATAGGTGTTTCTATTTCAATTTCTTCCAATTCTATTTCTCTGGTTACTTCATATGCCATTAAATTGGATAATTCATCTACCAACTCTCTAAACTCTTTCACTTTAGTTCTTTTGTCTCTAATAAGGGTAATCTTGTGTTGTATTAATGGATGATTTAAGATGATAACTTTTGACAATAATTCTTCCTCCTATCTCTTTTTTGAAATTTAATCTTTAAATATCTCCGTTTTTTTAGAAATACGAAGAATTTAAATTTAGCTATATAATTTGACGACATTATCCTAAAACTTACCCTATCATAACTCTCTGGCCCTATATCTTTGCATTCCTTCGTTCTGCTTTATGGATAAAAGCGTAGATAGCTTTTAAGTTTCTCTTTTAACCGCTCTTTCTTTACTCTAAATAATCTAAATAATATGATTGATGTTATACACTATATACTATTTTGTTCTTCTATTTTTTTAATTTTATTTATTCTATTAATATGTCTTTTTACATGACTAAAATCGCTTTTTAACCATGCCTTTACAATTTCTCTTGCCAAACCACTACCAATCACTCTTCCACCGAGGGTTAAAATATTTGCATCATTATGTTCCCTTGTCATTTTTGCAGAAAACACATCACTGCAAAGAGAAGCTCTGATACCTTTAATTTTATTTGCCGCGATCGACATACCCACGCCTGTTCCGCAAATTAATATTCCTTTTTCATATTTTCCGTTTTTTACCTCATTGGACACTTTAAAAGCTACATCTGGATAATCTACGGCATCTTCACTGATACATCCAAAATCTTTGTAATCAATCTTTAGCGTTTTTAAAAATATTTTTAGATTTTCTTTTAACCAGTATCCTCCATGATCGCTACCTATGGCAATTTTCATTTTAACATCTTCCTTTTTTATCATTTATTTTCTTTAATTATTTTACTTATTATCCTTATTAAATTCTCTTTTAGTTCTTTCGCTACAATTCTATAGAATTCAATTCCCTTTCCTATGGGATCACTTATTTCGTCATCATCATTGCTTTCGCCATTATTATTTCTCGTTTTTTGGTCTATTGCAAATTTCTTCAAAAGAAATATTTTATCGTGCTTTTCCGGATTCAATTTTAATACATATTTTAGATGATAATTTGTCATTGTAAATATATAATCTGCAGAATCAATCAATTTTTTAGTTAATTGAGTCGCTTTATGTCTTGAGATATCAATATTCTCTTCACGCATTACAGAAATGGCTTCCGGGGTAGGAGGTATGTCGGGAAAAACATTCGTTCCGGCTGATTTAACTTTAAAATGTGAAATATTTTTTATTTTTTTAAAAATACCTTCTGCCATAATACTCCGGCAAGTATTTCCCGTACATACAAATAAAATATTTTTAATCATAGGTTAAACTCCTATTTTAGATGCTTATACGTATCTCAATACGTCAACTCAAATTTCCCATCAGGAAAGAGAACCTATTTTTTATATGCAACAATCACTCTCTCTATACCGGAATAATCCTTAATGATTTCAATATTTTTTTTATAAATTTCCTTTTGCATTATGATATCTTTAATTTTTTTTGCCTGTCCAATACCAATTTCCATTGCCAGAAATCCGTCTTTTTTTAAATAATCATTACTTTTTTCAATTATTTTCCTAAAATAATCTAATCCGTCCAAGCCTCCATCCAGGGCAACAAGAGGTTCATGTTCTTTTATTTCATGAGACAAGAAAGCTATTTCATCTTTTGGGATGTAAGGAGGATTGCTAATTATCCCGTCTAAACTATTTAATTTAATTTTTTGTTTAAAAACCTTGAAAAGATCCCCCGATAAAAATACTATTTTTTCATCGCATTGGTGTCTAATTGCATTCTTTTGAGCTATTTTTAATGCCTTATCTGAAATATCCGTGGCATATATTTTAACATTTTTTAAAAAATTAGCAATGGAAATCGCAATAATACCTGTACCCGTTCCCAAATCAGCAAGTTTTAAACACTTTGATGACACCTTGTTTTTTATTATATTTATTACTTTTTCAACTAATATTTCTGTTTCAGGCCGTGGAATAAGTGCTCCTTTTTCCGTGTAAAAATCTATTCCCATAAACTCTTGCTGTTGAGTAATGTATTGTATGGGAATTTGGTCTAATCTTTTTTCTACCATCTTTTTTAATTTATTTATTTCTTCCCTGTCTAATATTCTATGGTGATTCAGGTAAATATCACTTCGTTTCATCTTTAGCAGATAACCAAACAATATTTCCGTGTCTCTTTCGAAATTAATAAATCCTGCATCTTTAAAAACACATTTGGTATATTTTAAATACTCCTTTACTGTTTTTAAACTGTCCATCGAAAGAACAATGTTTTTATTTTTCATAAATTTTTTTCAAATTCTCCGCTAAGTTTGATATTAAATGATCCAAATTCCCATCTAATATTTCCTCTAAATTATGTAAAGTTAAATTAACTCGATGATCGGTCACTCTGTTTTGAGGAAAATTATAAGTTCTTATTCTTTCGCTTCTGTCACCTGTCCCTATCTGAACCTTTCTTTGGGAGGATAACTCTTGACTTTTTTCTCTTTCCATTTTATCAAAAAGGCGGGCTCTTAATATTTTTAAAGCCTTCGCTTTGTTTTTATGCTGTGATTTTTCATCCTGACAGGTAACTACTAACCCGGTAGGAATATGTGTAATTCTAATTGCGGAGTCTGTTGTATTTACGCTTTGACCGCCGGGACCTGTTGAACGATATCGATCAATTTTTAAATCATTGGCACTAATTTTCATTTCAATTTCTTCAGCTTCAGGTAGTATGGCAACGGTTACGGTGGAAGTATGAATTCTTCCACTTGATTCAGTGACCGGAACACGCTGAACCCTATGTACACCACTTTCGTATTTTAATTTTTTATAAACTTCTTTTCCACTGATTCCGAATATTATTTCTTTGAATCCTCCGATTTCTGTCGGATTAGAGCTCATCACTTCTACTTTCAAATGATTATTTTCCGTATATCGGTTGTACATTCTAAATAGGTCTCCCACAAAAAGTGCTGCTTCGTTTCCCCCTGCACCTGCTCTAATTTCTACAATAATATTTTTTTTATCGGACGGGTCTTCCGGAAACATAACTTCTTCTAATTTTTTTTCAATTTCTATTTTATTGTTCTCTAATTTTTGTGTTTCTTCGCGAACTAATTTTTTAAATTCAATATCTTTTTCCTCTGAAAACATTTTCATATTTCCTTCAATTTCTTTAGAAATATTCTTGAATTCTTTATAAATTAAAACTTTTTTAGATATTTCAGCATGTTTTTTTGCATATTCTTGAAATTTTTGTTGATTCGCTATGATTTTAGGATCGGCTAAAAACTCATTTAATTTTTCGTATTCTTTTTCCAGTTCTTCTAATTTTTTAAACATGGTCATTCACTTCTTTATTTGATTTATTTTTTTCAGGAAGAACGCCTATTAAGGCATTTATAGCAACTTGAATTTGTTTTTCATCCGGTTCTTTTGTAGTTAATTTTTGAAACCATAATCCGGGCGTTACCATCCATCTTACCACTTTTTTATCCATGTTTTTAGCAGATAATTTTAGTATTTCATAAGATATTCCGGCAATTAAGGGAATAATGGCAATTCTATACGCGATTCTGAGAAACAAAGTCTGTTTTCCCAATAAGGAAAAAACCAGAATACTGATAATCAATACAATAAAAATGAAACTGGTTCCGCAGCGTGGATGCAGCGTACTAAATTCCTTTACATTTTTTACATTTAAATCTTTACCTGCCTCATAAGTATAAATGACTTTGTGTTCTGCCCCATGATATTCAAAAACTCTTCTAATATCCGGCATTCTCGATATTGCGAATAAATAAATTAAAAAAATACTTATTCTTAGAAAACCCTCAAACATATTATAGATCACGACATTAGTCAAATATCTGTCCATATATCTTGCAATACTTGTAGGAAGGACAATAAATATAAGAATAAATAACCCTAAAGCAAATATAATAGTAAAGAACATTTCTTTACTATTTAATTGCTCTTCTTCTCCTGTAGCTTGCTCTGCAGAATAAGTCAATGCCTTAAATCCTAGAGCCAAGGATTCAATGAGATTTATGATACCTCTAAAAATAGGTAATTTAAGAAACTTTATTTTTTGAGATAATGATTTTATATTTCCTACCTTTAAGCTAATTTCTTCATTAGGCTTTCGAACCGCAATAGCGTATTTATCAGGCGATCTCATCATAACTCCCTCAATGACAGCTTGACCGCCGTAATTATGTTCTGAATTGTTCATTTTTCTTCTTTTCTCCTTATAACACTTTTGGCCAGGGTTTGCCGCACGATAGCTCACCTTCAGGACACTTCCCTGTAACACAGGGGGGACCGGCATTTTTAAAAATATTCGGTGCAATTACTTTCACTTCATTTAACATTTTTTTTGCGACCTTCCTGATTTCCCATTGCGCTCTATTGCAACACCTTAATTTAAATATGTGTAGCAATTCTCTTGCATTGGCAGTGAAAATTATTTTGGTTTCAACGGCTTGTGGTAAAATGTATCTTGCATCCTCTGACGGTATATTATGTTTTAAAAATATACGATATATTTTATCTAATTCTTCTACTGTTTCTCTATATATTTTTGCAATCTTTTTATTTTTTCCAATTGAATCGGGTGTTATATACGGAAAACCTTCTTTTTTGATTTCGACATATCTTTGGCTTTGTTGGGAAAAAGAAGCTAGTCTATGCCTTACCAATTGATGTGTCGTCACTCTTGAAATTCCTTCAATTGCAAAAGTAAAAGAGACATGTTCCAGTACTGAATAATGCCCCAATTTAATTATTTTTTCCACTAATTTTTTTATTGATGCCGATGTAAGCGTTTTACTTAGATCCTCTATATCCATTGCAGAATAACATAATCTTGCTGATTGAGCTACAATTTTTTCCGGATCCTTAGTATAATTAATTAATTTTACCTTCATGTAATTTACTCCGTTAAATTTAATAACTTTACTGTGTTTCCCCTCATTCTCTAGTTATTTCTTATCGTCTATCATTTTCAATGATGCAAACATTAATCTTACTCTTTTTGAACCTTATGGCATCTTCGACATCTTGCTTCATAGCTCTCTTTCGCTCCAACCAGTATGGTGGGATCACTATATTTAGCAGGAACCCCATTCACTAATCTCTGGGTTCTTGAAGCTGATTTTCCACAGATCATGCAAATTGCATGTAATTTATCGATATACTCTGCAATTGCTAATAATTTAGGCATGGGTCCAAACGGGTCCCCTCTAAAATCTTGATCTAATCCTGCAATGATAATTCTTTTGCCCTGATCCGCTAATTTTTGAGATATATTGATTATATCATCATTAAAAAATTGCACTTCATCAATTGCAACGACTTCAGTATCTTCCTTTAACATTGATAATATATTATTTGGATTATCAATGTTAACTGCCTCGACCTTGCTTCCATTATGTGAATAAATATATTGAATTTCATATCGATTATCAATTGCAGGTTTAAAAACCTGAACTTTTTTCTTGGCAATTTGTACTCTACGGACTCTTCTGATTAATTCCTCGCTTTTTCCGCTAAACATACTTCCGCAAATAACTTCAATCCACCCCGGATTTTTTTCTTCTCTCATCCTTAATCCTCCTATAAAACCTGAAAAAGTTATTTTTATTAAAAAAACAGGGCTTTTAAAAACCCTGTTTTTTTAATAAAAATTCTATCTGGCGAAATTCTTAAAGATAATTTATTTTCTTTTACCTTATCAACCATATATGGCACCTACGGAATCTCTTATAATAGTCTCAATTAAAATTAAAAAATTCTTCATCTTATCAGTATATGCTTTATATACTTGTTCGGAAAAAGAATTTACTTAATTATCGCTGTCTTCTTCATTTGTCAATTTGTACTTTCTGTTAAATCTTTCTACTCTTCCTGCGGTGTCGACTATTTTCTGTTTTCCGGTAAAAAAAGGATGACATGCAGAACATATTTCTATCTTCATGTTCTTTTTAGTAGAACCGGTTTCAAAACTATTTCCACATGCACAACTGATAATGGCTTTTTCATATTTTGGATGTATATCTTTTTTCATTCTTTTATCTCCTGACTTTTATTAACTTACAATCAAATCAAAAAAATTATAACACAATCTTATTTATAGGTCAAAACAATTATTTCTTTCGAGTAACACAAATCCTCGACCCATGTTTCCTTCATTGACTTGCATATCTCTAATAGTCTATGATGGATACTTTTATATTTTTTTATCGCTTAGATAAATATCTTTAAACAAAATAAGGTAAAATAATTAAATATCTCTTTCTTTAATCGTACTTAGAAATTGTTTATTATTGCTGGTCTTTTTTAATTTATTCAGAATAAACTTTGTTGCTCCAAGATTTGTTTGGGAAGTTAATGCCCTTCTTAATAGCCATATTTTTTGTAAATCTTCCTTTGTTAATAATAATTCTTCTCTTCTTGTACCGGATTTTCTAAAATCTATTGCCGGGAAAAGTCGGTTTTCGGAAAGCTCTCTATCTAATCTTAGTTCCATATTACCAGTACCTTTAAATTCTTCAAAAATAACATCATCCATTCTACTCCCGGTTTCTACCAAAGCAGTAGCTAAAATTGTTAAACTTCCACCTTCTTCGATATTTCTTGCAGCTCCGAAAAACCGCTTAGGAAAATAGAGGGCACTTGAATCCAAACCTCCGGATAATGTCTTTCCACTAGTAGGAATATTTTGATTATAAGCCCGGGCTAATCTGGTAATGCTATCCAGTAAGATAACAACATCCTTTTTCTGTTCAACTAATCGTTTAGCTCTTTCCAGTACTATTTCCGCTACTTTTATATGATTTTTAATGGGTTGATCAAATGTAGAGCTTACCACTTCAGCATTAACCGATCTTTGCATTCCAGTCACTTCTTCAGGTCTTTCATCAACCAACAATACTATTAAAATAATCTCGGGATGATTAGTAGTAATACCATTTGCAATCTTTTCTAATAAGATGGTTTTTCCTGCCTTGGGTGGCGAAACAATTAATCCTCTCTGTCCTTTTCCCACGGGAGAAAATATATCAATTAACCTTGTTGACAAACCACCTTTATCATTTTCTAATCTTATCATTTCGTTCGGGAATAGCGGGGTTAAGTTTTGAAAATCAATTCTTGCTTTGGCTAATTCAGGATCTTCGTGGTTAACCGCTTCTATCTTTAATAATGCGTAATATCTTTCACCCTCTTTGGGATGTCTTATTTGTCCTGATACCAAATCTCCATTACTAAGATTGAATCTCTTTATCTGTGAAGGCGATATATAAATATCATTTTCACTTGGTAAATATCCCGCAGTTCTCAAAAACCCAAAACCTTCATTCATTATATCCAAGGCACCTTCAGAAAACATGTATCCCTTTTTCTCTGTTTCTGCCTGTAATATCTTAAAAATTAAATCAATTTTTTTAATTCTGGTAAAATTGTTAATTTTGTATTCCTTAGCAATCTTACATAAATCACTAATCTTCTTTTCCTTTAATTCACTTAATAGCAAGTTATATAACCTCCCTCATTTTACGTTTTGATAATTTATTAATTATATTGTAATTTTGTATTTAATCAGATGATTTTTATTTCAGGAAAAATTAGGTAAAATTAAGAAATGGGATAACGATTAATATTTTTATAATAGATAATTACAATCTTGGGCTTTTAAAAATAATACAAATATTTAAAGCAGAAAATTAATAATTAGGTATTTTGAAAATTGAAGCTTAAGGGGATTTTCTTAATCTCTTTAGTATTTTATCACTATTTTATTGTTAATACAAATCTTTTTTAAACACACCAATTTATTTTAAATATTTTTCTTCTAACCGTTATATACCAATGCCGAGCATACCCTCTTCCTTCCGTAGGACAGGCGTCTCGCCTGTTTATTTATTATAGCAAAGAAAATGGAATCCAGGAGACAGGAGTCAGAATCCAGAATAAAGAGAAGAATAAAGAACAGGAGTCATAAGTGAATTGGTTAATTAGTTAATTAGTTATTTGAATTATCCTATTTTATTTTTTTATTCTTTGTATTTTCTTCACTAAATACTAAATACTAACGACTAATTTAATTGGTGAATTGGAGAATTAGTAAATTGGTTAATCTATCTTTACCTTAATCTTAATTGGTCAATCGGTCAATCGGCGAATTGGTAAATTGAATTATCTTAACTCGATACTATATACTCAATACTCGATACTAATTTAACTGATCTTAAATTTTGCTGAATTATCTTATTTTTCTTTTTGTATTTTCTTCAC
>CAZMLS010000058.1:0-11255 GCA_964567215.1 uncultured Atribacterota bacterium
GCCCATTTTTTCACATGATAATTTTTCAATCGCTTTTGCATAATCTGGTTTCTTTTTTTCTGTATTTTATCAGGCATATTCAGAGCGTATTTTATAGACCAGGATATCTGTTCTCTATTATTCGGGTTAATAATTAAGGCCTCGCCCAGCTCAGCAGCAGCACCGGCCATTTCGCTTAAAATTAATACCCCTTTATTATTGTTTTTAGTGGCAATAAATTCTTTTGCGACTAAATTCATTCCATCTTTTAATGGAGTTATTAAAGCAATATCGGCAACATAATAAAGGGCAGTCAGCTCATAAAAAGGGATGGATTTAAAAAGGTAACGGATAGGTGACCAGTTAATAGTAGCATATTTACCATTTATTTCCCCAACTAACTCATCTACCTGTTGTTTTAACTGCTGATACTGTTTTACCCTAATACGTGAGGGTACAACTACCATAATTAAAATTACCTTTTCCAGATATTCTGGATTTTTCTGTAAGAAAAATTCAAAGGCTTCCAAACGCTTGATAATTCCTTTGGTATAATCCATTCGATCAATGGAAAGAATAATTTTCTTTTCTCCAACCTGTTCTCGTATTTTTTTAATCTCTTTTTTTGTATCAGGGTTCTGGATAGAGGAAGAAAATCGTTCATAATCAATTCCCATGGGAAATGTATCTATTTTCAATATACGGTTCTGATAGTTAATATAACCCATATTACTTTCATAACCAAAAAGGCGCAACACTGAGTCTAAAAAATTTCGTACATAATCATAAGTATGAAAACCAATAAGATCAGCACCTAGAATGCCCTCAACTATTTTCTCACGCCAGGGGAGCAGTCGATATATTTCCTGAGGTGGAAAAGGAATATGCAAGAAAAAACCAATGGTTAAATCAGGTCGTTTTTCTCTTAACATTTTAGGAAGCAGCATTAACTGATAATCATGTACCCAGATTATATCATCTGGTCGGGCAATACTCAGAATGGTTTGACAAAATATTTTGTTGACTCGATTATATTCCTCCCACAGAAAATTCTGGTAGACTGCATATTGAGTTAAAGAATGAAATATAGGCCAGATAGTTTTATTACAAAAACCATTATAATAAGCTTGTATCTGTGATTGAGATAGAAAGACCGGATAGTTATTTAATTTTTCAAGCTTAGTGGTAATTTCTTGTATGCCTTTTTCGTCAATCCTATCTTTAACCAGGCCCGGCCAGCCAATCCACAGGCAATCATAATCTTGATGAAAAGAAGACATACCGGTAGCTAATCCTCCAGCGCTGGGAAGAAAATTAATCTTATCTTTTTTTTTGCTGGCAGTTACCGGAAGCCGGTTAGAAACAATTAATATTCTAGACATCTTTATCTTACCTCTTCATCGTAAAAAGGTCTTGTCGACTTTTTCCATTGCGGAAATGTTTTTTCTACATACTGATTGGTTTTTTATTATTATACCATAAGAACTTATGATATTAAAAGATTTTAAAAAAATCTGAGGCAATTATAATGCCATAAGTCTTCATATATTAATTTAGTTGACAGTAACATTCAATGACTTTCTATTCCAAATGCAAAATTCTTTAACCGATATTTAATATTTAGTCTTTCGTAAACGTCAAGTGAAAAATTACTCAAAATGATTATGCATAAAAATAATAATGAAAGAATTAAGAGATTTATTAGAGATAAGCATGCAATACATATTGGAGAACCATGCGTTGGGTATTAAAAAAGGAAGCATTCATGGCAACACAATGCCGCATAATATTAATCCATTTTCCACGATTCATATAGTAAGTCGGAATGACTATATTTTGCAATTTATCATATAAAGAAGCCGCGTCTTCCTGATCACTACTTTCAATATCGGGTGATGACCCAATGGACCACCCGGTAAATCCTTCAATACAACCTTCAATCCACCATCCATCTAAAATACTCAAACTGGGGATGCCATTATGAGCTGCTTTCATCCCTGAAGTCCCCGATGCTTCTTGGGGTTTCTTTGGGGTATTCAGCCACAGATCCACCCCTGAAACCATTTTCTTGGCCAAATTCATATTGTAATTTTCCAGATAAACAATCTCAATTTCTCCTTTAAGTTGCTGGGAAACCTGAATAATCTTTCGAATTAATTTCTTGCCCGGATCATCTTTAGGATGGGCTTTACCCGAGAAGACCAGCTGGATTTTTCCATACTTTCTGGAAATATCTACCAGCCTATTGATATCATAAAAGATTAAATCTGCCCGTTTGTAGGCTGTCGCCCTTCTGGCAAAACCAATAGTCAAAACTTCCGGATCCAATTGTACTCCTGTTTCTTGAAAGATGCTATCAATCAGTATTTTTTTTGCCTCCTGATGAGCTTGCCATACTTCCTCATTCGGTATATTTAAGGCATAACGCAAACTAAAGGAATCTTTTCTCCATCCTGGAATATAGCGATCATAGAGTTTTTGAAAATGAAGACATATCCAGGTAGCCGAATGAACCCCATTGGTAATTGAATCAATATGGTATCCGGGAAACATCTCCTGGGAAACATCTCCGTGTCTTTTAGCAACACCATTGATATAATGACTTAGATTTAGGGCTAAAGCAGTCATGTTCAACCGTTCTTTTCCGCCAAGTTCTTTTAATAAAGAAATAGGGATAGGGCTTCTTAAAACTTTTTCCACCAGTTCATAAGAAAATTGATCCATACCTGCCGGTACCGGGGTATGTGTGGTAAAGTTACATAATTTTTTGACCTTTTCGATAGCACTGTTACTCCATTTTTCCTCCTGATTATTGTAATGGTTGAGTAGTTCCAAAGTCAGTAAACTGGCATGTCCTTCATTCATATGATATTTAGAGATATTGTTATATCCCTGCGCTCCAAGCATTCTCACACCACCAATTCCCAATACAATTTCCTGGGCAAGCCGGTATCTTCTATCACCGCCATACAAGAAATCAGAAAGACTCCGGTCATAAACACTATTTTCCGGTAAATCAGTATCCAAAAATAAGACGGGGATACAATAATTATCCAAGCCTTTTATACAAAAAAACCAGGCCTGGACCGATACTCTTCTTCCCTCAATTTCGATTAAAATCTTATTGGGCAACAATTCCATATAATCCTGAGGATTCCATTTTTCAGGTAATTCCTGCTGAAGCCCTTCTTTCCCTATTTTTTGATGCAGGTATCCCTTTTTATAAAGCAGGGTGACTCCAACCAGGGAAACTCCTAAATCCGCGGAAGATCGGAGCATATCACCGGCTAAAATCCCCAAACCGCCACTGTAAGTAGGAATTCTGGCATCAATACATATCTCCATGGAAAAATAGGCAATTTTTATATCCTTTTTCATAATTTCAAGTGGTTGAAAAACATGTCCTTCCTTAGCTTCCATAAGTACTCCTTTCGAAATATAGTGATTATTGATAATCATATTAATCTATACAATATTGCAATTTTAATCTGAACAACTATACATATAAAACAGGGATGTATGATTTACTCTTTTCTTTTTCTTGAGAACAAATTTAAAAAATTAATAATTTCGCCGTTCTTCTTTAGCGGAGAAAAATTAAAAAACCAATTCGCTTACTTGATATATGGCGTACAAAATGGTATCATATAGGGAAAAGATTTGCAAATTTATCATAACAATTAGATGAAGTAAAAAATAGGAGATTAGGAAAGAAATGGTAAAAAAATACAAAGATATCAATATCGCTCAAGAGACTCCCTCAGCAGAGCATTATTTTTATTTAAACAATGGGAAAAAGGTAAAAATATCGCTGAATTGATGGAAAGTTTAAAGGATATGGACCAGGATTTATTTTCTTTTCATGTAAATAAGCAGCATAATGATTTTGCCAGCTGGATTCGCGATGTATTCGGTAAAAAGGAGCTGGCTCGCCGAATAAGCCAGACCCGTTATCCAGCTAGTATGTTAAAATCAATTGAAAAATATATCCAAAAATAAAAGAATAAAAGAGAGGATTCTTCTTATTTATAAACTTAATAAAAAAGGAAAAAACAGGTTGGTCATTGAGCATGTCCAACCTGAAATTGATGGTGGTTACTTTCCCATCAAAAGAATTATCGGGGAAAAAGTAAAGGTCACAGCAGATATCTTTGCCGATGGCCATGATCAGATTAGAGCCGCTCTTCTGTTTCGAAAACAAGGGGAAGAAAAATGGCATCATTCTCCAATGAGTTTCCTGGGAAATGACCAGTGGTCTGGAGAATTCACAGTCGAAAAAATTGGATTTTACGAGTACACCATCGAAGGATGGGTCGATCATTTAATAACCTGGCTAAAAGATATCCAAAAAAGATTTCAGGCGCAGGAAAAATTTAAAGTTGACCTCTTAAGCGGTTTTCCTCTCCTGGAAAGATTAGCCCGAAAAATAACCTCAAAGGAAGAAAGGTACATTCGCCAACTGATTACCAAGTTAAAAGAAGAAGAAGATTCAAAAAAAATAATAGCCATTCTCCAGGACAGACTATTGGCATCTATTATCGAAGAAAACCCTATAAAAAATAATAAAACCCGCTATTCCAAAGAATTAAAGGTAATGGTTGACCGAAAAAAAGCTTTATTTAGTACCTGGTATGAACTCTTTCCCCGTTCCTGTTCACCGGCGATAAACCAGCATGGCACTTTTTTGGATTGCGAAAAAATCCTGCCTGATATTGCCAATCTGGGTTTTGATATTCTATATTTTCCCCCGATTCATCCCATTGGAAAGACTCATCGAAAGGGTAAGAATAATGCCATTACCACCCAAAAAGAAGACCCGGGAAGCCCCTGGGCAATCGGAGATGAAACAGGAGGCCATATGGCTATTCACCCCCAATTGGGAAACCTAGATGATCTACATCGATTGATCAAAAAAGCAAAAGGATATGGTATTGAAATAGCCCTGGATCTGGCTTTTCAATGTTCCAGGGATCATCCTTACATTAAAACCCATCCAGAATGGTTTAGATGGCGGATTGACGGAACCATCCAGTACGCTGAAAATCCTCCGAAAAAATATGAGGATATCGTACCTTTTGATTTTGAAACAAATCACTGGCAAGAACTATGGCAAGAACTTAAAAAAATTACTATTTATTGGATAGAACAAGGGGTTAAAATCTTTCGCGTCGATAATCCTCATACTAAACCTTTTCTATTTTGGGAGTGGCTGATTAGCCAGATTAAAGAAAAATATCCGGAAGTTATCTTTCTATCGGAATCCTTTACCAGGCCCAAAGTGATGCATCGTCTGGCAAAAATCGGTTTTACCCAATCTTATACTTATTTTACCTGGAGAAATACCAAATATGAATTAACGGAATATCTGAATGAGCTGACCAATACCGAGGTTAAAGAATATTTTCGGCCCAATTTTTGGCCCAACACTCCGGACATCCTACCTGAATACCTACAATTAGGAAATCGGTCGGCCTTTTTTATCCGGTTCATTTTAGCTGCCACCCTATCTTCCAATTACGGAATTTATGGACCTCCCTATGAAAGGTTTATCAATCAGGCTATTTCCGGAAAAGAAGAATATCTAAATTCGGAGAAATATGAAATACAACAATGGAAAAATGAAGATATCAAGGAGGGCACCCGTGACTTTATTTCCCGAATCAATCAAATCAGACGGGAAAATTCTGCTTTACAGATGACTAACAACCTCAAATTTTATCATGTTGATAATGATAATCTACTTTATTTTGGTAAATTTACTGAAGATCTTTCTAACATTCTTTTAGTTGTTATTAATCTGGATCCTCATTACGCCCAGTCCGGATGGATTCAGGTACCACTATCCGAAATAGGTATTGAACCTGACCAGCCCTTTCTGGCCCATGATCTATTGGGAGGCGGTCAATATATCTGGCAGGGTGAATATAATTACGTGGAGTTAAATCCGAATATCCTTCCTGCCCATATTCTTACAATCAAAAAAAAACTTAAGAAAGAAACTGATTTTGATTATTTTATGTAAAGAGGAGGATGTCACATGACTACCCAAGAAGCTTATTTGGAAACCCCATTATGGTATAAAGATGCTATTATCTATGAACTTCACGTAAAAACATTTTATGATAAAAACGAAGATGGAATAGGCGATTTTCAAGGATTAAGTGAAAAATTAGATTACCTGGACAATCTGGGAATTAACACTATCTGGCTACTTCCTTTTTTCCCGTCTCCCTTAAAGGATGACGGATACGATATTGCTGATTATTTCAATATCCATCCCAATTATGGTCATTTACGCGATTTCAAGAATTTTTTAAAAGAAGCACATCGACGGGAGATGAAAGTAGTCATAGAATTGGTATTAAACCATACCTCTGACCAGCATATCTGGTTTCAAAGAGCAAGAAAGGAAGGTCCTAATTCAAGATGGGGAAAGTTTTATGTCTGGAGTAAAACCCCGGATAAATACCAGGAGGCACGCATTATTTTTAAAGATTTCGAATCATCTAACTGGACCAGAGACCCGATATCCAGCTATTATTACTGGCATCGTTTCTATTCGCATCAGCCCGATTTAAATTATGATAATCCGGAGGTCCAGGAAGCCATGCTGAAAGTGATTGATTTCTGGATGAAAATGGGGGTTGACGGAATTCGTTTGGATGCAGTTCCCTATCTATTTGAACGAGAAGGTACCAATTGTGAAAATCTACCGGAATCATTAGAATTCTTAAAAAAAATACGTTCCCATATGGATAAGCATTATCAAAACAGAATGATACTGGCAGAAGCGAATCAATGGCCGGAAGATGCCATCCAATATTTCGGTCAAGGAGACGCCTGCCATATGGCTTTTCACTTTCCGTTAATGCCCCGCATGTTTATGGCCCTAAAAATGGAGGATCGATTTCCCATTATTGATATTTTAGAACAAACCCCATCAATTCCGGAAAACTGTCAGTGGGCTCTCTTTTTAAGAAACCACGATGAATTGACTTTGGAAATGGTCACTGACGAGGAAAGAGATTATATGTATCGAGTTTACGCCCGGGATACTACCGCCAGAATCAATTTGGGTATTCGCCGACGGCTTGCTCCGCTATTGGATAATCACCGCAGAAAAATAGAAATTATGAATATACTCCTTCTTTCTCTACCGGGAACCCCGACCATCTATTATGGTGACGAAATTGCCATGGGAGATAACCATTTCCTGGGAGACCGGGATGGGGTAAGGACGCCCATGCAATGGAGCACAGACCGTAATGCCGGTTTTTCTCGAGCTAATGCCCAAAGACTCTATCTCCCGGTCATCATCGACCCGGAATACCATTATGAAACCGTAAACGTGGAAAACCAGGAGAGAAATCATACATCATTTCTTTGGTGGATGAAAAGAGTGATTGATATGCGAAAAAAATATAAAGCCTTTGGCAGAGGGGAAATTGAATTTCTTCATCCGGAAAATTACAAGATTCTATCTTTTATTCGTCGATATCAAGATGAAATTATCCTGATAGTGGTCAATCTATCACGATTTTCCCAGGTGGTTGAATTAGATTTAGCCCAATATGCCGGATATCATCCGGTAGAAATTTTCAGTAAAAATCAGTTTCCGGTCATCAAAGAAACCCCCTACATTTTGACCATGGGATTTCATGATTATTTCTGGTTTTCCCTCCAAAAAGAAGATGATCAGGGAACGATTAAAAAAAGGGAACAAATCCCGGTCCTAAGTACCCAAGCCAATTGGTTAAGCCTTTTTAACGGTAAAACCGCCCAACTGTTGGAAAGTACGATTATCCCCTTTTTCTTAAAAGAACAGCGCTGGTTTGGTAAAAAATCACAAAAAATAAGAAAAGTTAATATCACAGAAAAAATACCGTTAAAAAATAAGAATGGCACTTCTTTGTTGCTTTTTCTAAAAGTTAGTTATGCTGAAGGATCGGAAGAATATTACTTCCTCCCTCTTTCTTTTCTGGAAAAGGAAAAAGCAGAATACTTTCAGCGTGAAATGCCTCAATCCGTTTTATTAAAAGTCCATTCTGATAATCAGGACGGCATTGTCTACGATGCAGTTCATGATGCAGTATTTCATCAAACATTGTTCCAGCTTATTGCCAAAAGGCGAACGATTAGAGGTGGACAAGGAACGCTTCAAGCCTATCCCGGTAAATATTTCCGAAAATTACAAAAAAACGCATCGACCTTTGAAAATTCCAGATTACTGGGAGTTGAACAGAGTAATTCCTCAATCATTTATGAAAAAGATGCCGTTCTTAAATTATTCCGCAAACTGGATGAAGGGATTAACCCTGATTTAGAGGTGGGAAAATACTTAACTGAAAAGGCCAATTATGCCAATCTTCCCCCTTTTTCCGGAGCAATCGAATTTCAAAAAAATGATCACTCAGTAATTACCCTGGGTATTTTATATCCATTTATCCAAAGTGTAGGAAATGGCTGGACTTACTCACAAGATGCCCTGGGACGTTACTACGAAAGGGCTCTTTCTAAAATAGGAGAATTGGACAAGATACCATCTCTCCCGGGCTCCCTTTTTGGTAAATTAGAGCAAGATATGCCGGAAATATTTCAGGAGCTAATCGGCACTCCCTATATTGAAATGATCCGCCTTTTAGGTAAAAGAACGGCAGAACTTCACATAGCATTAGCTTTACCCAGTGAAAATCAGGATTTTAGACCAGAATCCTTTTCTACCCTTTATCAGCGTGCTCTTTATCAATCTATCCAGACTTTAGTTAAAAGAACATTTCATGATTTAAGAAAAAATGCCAAACAGCTTCCGGAAGATCTTCAAGATGAACTGACACAAATATTGACAAACAAAACCCGAATATTACAATATTGCAAGATGTTTCTTTCTAAAAAAATAAAAGGGATGAAAACCAGAATCCATGGAGATTATCATCTTGGACAGGTCCTTTATACCGGAAACGATTTCTACATTATTGATTTTGAAGGCGAACCAGCCCGGCCACTCGGGGAAAGAAGATTAAAACGTTGTCCTTTGAAAGACGTTGCCGGAATGCTCCGTTCTTTTCATTATGCTGCTTTTTCTCCCTTGATACAGCAAGATACTTCAGGAGATTATAAAACACTGGAACCATGGGCAAACCTATGGACCCACTACACCAGTAAAGTATTTTTAAAAGCATATCTGGAACAATTTCAAGACAATTCATTCTTACCCGAAAAAAAGGAACAGTTACCTCAATTACTAAAAGTCTATCTTCTGGAAAAGGCGGTTTATGAAATAGGTTATGAGATGAATCACCGACCCGATTGGCTACCGATCCCGTTTAAAGGTATTTTGTATGAATTAGGAGGAATTAATGAGGAAAAATAAATGCTACCACATGGAATATTTTACCTTATTTAGCAAAGATGATATTTATTTATTCAAAGAAGGAACCCATTACCGATTATATGAAAAATTAGGAGCACATCGGATAAAATTCAAAGAAACAGAGGGCGTATACTTTGCCATATGGGCTCCAAATGCCCAATCAGTTGCTGTTATCGGAGATTTTAATCAATGGCAATCCAGTGCTCATTTGTTAAAGCAAATACATTCAGGTAGCGGCATATGGGAAGGTTTTATTTCCGAAATCGAAAAGGGTATGTGTTATAAATTCCACATAAAATCACAGCATGGGAATTACCAGGTTGACAAAGGTGATCCTTTTGCCTTTTACTGGCAAAAACCACCTCAAACGGCTTCGATCATATGGGACTTGGATTATCACTGGCAAGACCAATCCTGGATGAGTCATCGAAAAGAATATATGGGCTTAAACCGGCCTTTTTCGGTCTATGAAGTGCATTTAGGTTCCTGGCGACAACAACTTGATTCAACCGATAGTTCTCTGGATTACCGAAAATTAGCCCCTATCCTGGCAGATTATGTGAATCAGGCGGGTTTTACCCATGTTGAACTGATTCCAATCATGGAACACCCCTTTTATGGCTCCTGGGGTTATCAAACTCTGGGGTATTTTGCCCCGACCAGCCGTTATGGCTCCCCCCAGGATTTCATGTATTTTGTTGAATATCTCCATCAACAGGGAATCGGTGTCATTCTGGATTGGGTCCCTTCCCATTTCCCCGGCGATGAATACGGACTGGTTTATTTTGACGGTACCCATCTTTACGAACACGCTGACCCGCAGAAAGGTTTCCATCCTGACTGGCACAGCTACATCTTTAATTATGGAAGAAATGAGGTGAAAGAATTTTTAATCAGCAGTGCTCTTTTCTGGTTGGAAAAATATCATATTGACGGCCTGCGGGTAGATGCTGTTGCCTCCATGCTTTATCTGGACTATTCCCGAAAAGAGGGTGAATGGATCCCCAACCGGTTTGGAGGTAGAGAAAATCTGGAAGCAATTGATTTCATTAAAAAATTAAACGAAGCCATTTACCAGAATTTTCCAGATGTTCAAACCATTGCTGAAGAATCTACCGCCTGGCCGATGGTCTCCCGCCCTCTCTATTTAGGCGGCCTGGGATTTGGAATGAAATGGAATATGGGCTGGATGCATGACACCCTTTCCTATTTTTCCAATGACCCTGTCTTCCGAAAATATCATCACCAACAATTGACCTTCAGTCTCTTGTATGCTTTCAATGAAAATTTCGTCAGCTCTCTTTCGCATGATGAGGTCACACACGGAAAGAAATCTTTATTGGAAAAAATGCCCGGAGACGATTGGAAAAAATTTGCCAATTTACGTTTACTATTTGGTTATATGTTTGCCCACCCTGGGAAAAAATTACTTTTTATGGGGGGAGAATTTGGACAAAGAAAAGAGTGGAATCATGACACCAGCCTTGATTGGCATTTACTCGATCACCTTCCTCATCAAGGAATTTTTAACTGGATTAAAGATATAAATTATTTTTATAAAAATGAGCAGGCTCTCTTTCAATTCGATTTTGAAGCCCGGGGATTTGAATGGATCAATGCCAATGATTTGGAACACTCTGTGCTGGTTTTTCTAAGAAAGGGCGAAAAAAAAGATGACCAGGTCCTGGTTATCTGTAACTTTGTACCGGTTCCATGGTATAATTACCGCGTCGGTGTGCCGAGTAAAGGAATATGGGAAGAAAAATTAAACAGTGATGCCATTATCTACGGCGGAAGCGGACAGGGAAATCTCGGATCTACGAAAACAACACCAACCCCCATTCACGGAAAGGATCATTCTCTTTCCCTTACTCTTCCTCCTCTTGGTATCCTTTTTTTAAAAAAG
>CAZMLS010000059.1:0-11075 GCA_964567215.1 uncultured Atribacterota bacterium
GCGGAAATAATAATAAGATCATTATCTCCGATACTGGTTATTTTATGGGGAATGCTGGCGATGTAATATATTGTATCTCCGGCTTTCAATTCATATTCATTTTCACCGATTTGAATTTTCATTCTGCCTTCAACCACCAGGGTACATTCTTCGCCCTTATGGGAAAGAGGCGTGCTGCAGGTGCTGGCTCCCGGCTCAATGCGTGTTCTAATCATTTCAATCTGTTTGCTCAAATCAGGAGAGAGTAATTCATAAGTTAAATGAGATTCAGGAAATTTTAAAATTCTGCGGTCATCTTTTTTTACAATAGCACTCTGTTTTTTATCATCTATCAGAAAATAAAATATTGGAGCATCCAACACCTTGGATATTTCTCTTAACGCCATGATAGAAGGTGAAGCTATTCCCCGTTCTATCTGGCTCAAATAGCTGGATGTTTTTCCAATTTTTTTCGCCAGAGCAGCCAGGTTCATATCTTTAGAAATGCGCAATGTACGAATTTTATTACCTAATCTTTCTTTTTCTACCATGATTTAATTTTTACTCCTTTTCGGAGATTGTTTTTTTGGGGAAATAGTATTTATTAAAATATATTTAATAAATTCAATTTAATTAAATCATATTTTAATACATATTACAAGAAGATTTTTTGAAGTTTTTGAAGTTTTTGAAGTTTTTGAAATATTTAGAAAAAAAATAATATATAAATTTTCTGTAAAAATAAAATATTTATTTTAATTTTACATATTAGTTAAATTGATGCTGGAAAAATTGGAGAAATAATAAAATACTACCATTTGAAATATTTTTGTGCTATAAAAAGACTCATGTATTTTTTATTGTTCTAGTTGTTTTACAAAGTTATTAATTTTCGCTTTAATACGTCAAAGCTCTTAAAAAGGATGGATTTTATGCCGATGTTTTGGGCAGCGATAACATTTTCCTCTGTATCATCCACAAAAACAGCTTCTTCAGGCATAACACCCTCTTCTTTCAATATATATCTGTAAAAATCCGGATCAGGTTTAGATATACCCATTAAGGTAGAGGTATAAACCTCATCGAAGATTTCGTAACTACCTTGATTTAAAAGATAGCAATAATGCGAATCAATGGTGTTAGTGCCGCAAACAACCCTTGAATTACTTTTAAGCTGATCTATTATATCCTTTGTTTCCTGGATTATTCCCGGGTTAAAAAACTTACCAAATAATTCTTCTTTTACTTTCTTACCATATCTCAAAGAAAATCTTACCCAAAATTCGTTACTGTTAATCTTTCCGTTCATAAGTTCTCTAAAGTTTTTACCAGCATAAACAAAGAAATTTTCTTCAGTAATTCCCAGATAATTACTTATAACCGGAATATCATTAAAGTTACAACACAGGACGCCTCCCATATCAAAAATATAAAGTGTTTTTATCATTATCTTGATTATCCTTTTCTGGATGAATATACGGCAGCACCGCCCAGAAAGTATTTGGAAAGTTTAAAAAATACCAACAGTATTGGAATGCTTGCAATAGCAGCTACTGCCATCATTGCCCCTTCATCGGTATGTTTTTCTGCCATAAATTTAACAATATACAGATGAAAAGTATTTTTTAATTATTTATTACTTTATACCGTGAACCAATTTCGGGCAGCTTGGTGACTTCGATATTTGTCGGGAAAGCCGTTTTTAGAGATTCCAGATGAGTGATTATCAATATTTTATCAAAATCATTACTAATAGCCTCAATCGCCTGTTTTAGGTTTTCGATGCCTTCTTCGTCCTGAGTTCCAAACCCTTCATCCATCACCAGAGTTCTTAACTTCGCCCCCGCTCTTCTGGTCAGTAATTTAGATAGAGCAATCCTTAAGGCAAAATCTATCCGAAAAGATTCTCCACCGCTATAAAGTTCATAATCGCGGTTCCCCAATTCATCACTAATCTTTATATCTAAAGTTTCCCTGGACTCCCCACTTTTTAAATCACGAAGAGATTCAATGGAGATCTGCGTGCGATTATTGGTTAATTTTGCCAGAATATCATTGGCTTCTTCTTCAATTTCCGGTAATACATTTTCAATAATTAATGCCTGAATACCATTCTTCCCAAAGGCAACAATAAGCTTTTCATAAATTCCCTGTTCTTTTTTTCTCTTTTTTAAATCTCCTTCTATTCCTTTCTTTTCCTTTTTTAATTTCTGACAATGGTCGAATTTGCTCTGATACCCACCTTTTTTCTCCAGCACTTGATTGCTTTCTCCACGGGAAAATTTTAACTGTTTTTCCTCTCTGAATATTATTTCCTTTAAATCGGGTATGTTTTTTACTTTTTCCCTTATCTCCCCTATTTCCCGTTCCAAATTTTTTACATCTGTTTCTTTTTGCAAAGATTTATTTTTTAATTTTCCGAGTGCTTCCCGAATGATATTTATTTTCTTCTCCGCCTCTTCTAATTTTGCATAACGTAGAGGCGCATTTTGCAATGCTTCAATTTTTTCATCCAGCTCATTGTGTTTTTTCTCATGATATCCCGTATCCTTAATAATCCCTATAATCTGATTTAATTCCTTCTGTTCTGCTTGTGCATATTTACCTTTTTTTATGGTTTCCTTAATCGTTTTGATTTCTTCTATTATGTGTTTTACCGCAACTCCTGCCTGTTCTGCCTGTTGATATCTCACTCTGGTGTTGCTTAATGCCTGCTGATAATTTGCCTTATCCTTGATTTTATTTTCTATTTCCCGCCAAAGAACGGTTAATTGATCTTTCTGGTTATTTTTTTCCCTTTCTTCTTTTATCAGTTGGTCAATTTCTTTCTGATGTTGAGCGATCTCCTGTTCAATATTCTCTTCGATTTTCTTTTTTTTGTCCGCATTTAGTTCACTCTCACAAAGCGGACACTCGCCTTTGGGATTCTCTCTTAAAAGCCGCAGTTTCTCCCGGTCATCTTCGATTGTTTTTTCCAATCTTTTTTGCCTATCTTTAATTTTACCCAATTCTAACTTAAGATTCATTCCCTGTTCACGAATTTTTTCTTTTCTTTCTTCTGCATGCCCTATTTTTTGCATTTTACTTTCCAAATCTAAAAGCTCTATCTTATACTTCCCGCTCTCTTTAACCATTCGCTGTAAATCAAGATACCTGTCTTCTTTGTTTCGAAGTGATATGGTTAAATCAGCTTTTTTACGTTCAATCTTTTTTTCAATAAACATCTTCTCCGCTTCCATTTTTCTAATCTTTTGAAGCTTGCGAACCAATTCATTTCTTTCTTTTGAAAACGCCTGATAATTTTTATGCTCCAGCAAAATAACATTTTTTTGAGAAATCATCTCTTCACAGAACCTTAGCTCTTCACTCTTGAGAGTTATCTCTTTTTTTTCTTGAACTGCTTCCTGTTGAATCTGCTTGTTACGAATCTCGAGTTCCATAAATTGTTCATTTTTAAGTTTTAGGACATGCAGTCTTTCTTTAATTCCGCTGATTTCTTCTTCTTTTTTTGTTATCTTCGCCTGTATTTTCTGATAATCCCCGGATAATGTTTTGATTTTCTCTTGATAGAGATTACTTTTTACCAGTTCATCGGAAATAACATTCAATCTGCTGTCCAGACTGATAATTAAATGATTTATTTCCTTCAGGTGAAGCCTGGCTAAACTTGAAAGCCTGTCATAATGTGAAAGATTTAATATTTCTGATAATATTTCTTTTCTTTCCCGGGCATTCTTTTTGCTAAATTCATCGATTCTTCCTTGTAAAATAAAAGCGGAATTGATAAAGGTTTGATAGTCTATTTTTAAAACTCCGGTTATTTTTTCTTGAGTTTTTCGGATGGATGTGGCAGTAAGAGAAATATATTGCTCGCTTTGCTGATTAAAAACCTGAAATTCCAAACCGGAACGCGAGTTCTTCTTTCCCAGGGAAAAAGTCCTGATAATTCGATACCTGTCTGCTTCCAAATCAAACACAAACTCCACCTGCATGTCTTTTTGACCCATTCGAAGCAGACTGCTATCGGCTTTCTTTTCCCGGCTTGATTTTCTTCCTTCTCCCCAAATAGCCCAGGTTATCGCATCCAGAAGGGCAGACTTTCCCTGCCCGTTATTTCCCGAAAGGCAGGCAATATGAAATTGCTCAAAATCAAGAGGAGGAACATCCTCTCCGTAACTTAAAAAATTTTTTAAAGTTAATTTTACCGGTACCAATGGCTCGTCCTTTCTCTTACATCATCTTTACTAATAGATTTGTTAATTTACCAATTAATAAAAAAACTAAAACCATAATCTAAAACTTAAAACTTTTTCATTCTGTCACTCCTCCGAAAATAGGGAGCCGAGAGAATATTTTAACACTACTGATTTGTTTCCAATTCATCTTCTAGTTTCCGGGCATAGTTTTTTAATTCTTCACCTATGTTCACCAAATGAGGATTACTCTGAATATATTTTTCCATGGCTTCTGACATGGTTAAATCTTCTGAGATTTCGGTTCTTTTTCTCTTTTCCACTGATTTGGATTTTTTAGTAATTGCAGCCACCAGAAAAGCAGAATCAAGTGCAGCATTAATTTTCTTGAAATCCAACAATTCTTCCCTTTCCGGAGGTATCCTATAAAATACTCTGACCACTGCTCCGGATAAATCATATTTTTCAATTTCCTTTATAATGGTTTCGGTCGGGTTTTGTTCTTCCTCAATGATGATATCTATGGTAACAAATCTTTTGGCAGGAACCGGAATAAATTCGTAATCTATTTTACCTTTTTCAAAGGTTACCAGGCAAAAACCTTTATCTTCCTTCTCTTCACCAAAATTCATTCTTTCAATACTTCCCGAATAGACGACAGGAGGATGGTTTTGTGGATTTAAATCTTGAAATTTATGGATATGCCCCAGGGCAACATAATCAAATACATCCTGAGCCAGAATATTAGTGGCAAATACCGGATCCCTTCCAATAATTGCCGAACTCTCTGAACCGGAATAAGTTGCTTCTGCTGCAGCCAGATGAGCCACAAAGACTGAAGGAATCCCCGGTATAATTTGCCGGGCAAATTCGCATATCTTTTTACTTACCCGTTTCTGTATTTCCTCCGTGATTTCCTTATCGGTAAAATTTTTATACTCCTCCTTGACTAAATACTGGCTCTTGGTCGGCCAGGGTAAAGCAAAGATTTGAATCTCTCCCGATTTCGTCTCTATATTAAATAATTCCGGGTTGGCAACCACTTTTACTCCGGGAATATTCAAAGTATTAAAGATTTCCAGTGAAGTAGCCTTCCCGAAAGATACGGGATTGTCGTGATTTCCGTTGACCAATACAACGGGAATTTGTGCACTGCTTAGTCTATAAATTTGACGGGCAAATTCACGTTGATGAGTAGGATTAGGAAAGCTGTTTTTATAAGCATCTCCGGCAAATAACACCAGGTCCACTTTTTCTTCCAAAGCAACGTCAATGGCAAAACGGAAGCATTTGATAAAATCCTGCAGTCGGGTATGCAGTCCGGTGGAAGGGTCTATCCGCCCGTAATTCTCCATCCCTAAATGGACATCAGCCAGGTGCAATATTTTCATTCGGTTTTACCTCTCATTGAAATAATCATCACTTCAAATAATGATTTTGTCCATTTTTTAAATATTTATAGAAAAAATATTTAATCTAATTATAGCATAAATCAATGACAAATTTTATCGGGCTGCACTTTCTCCGGCAAGATATCCGGTACTCCAGCATTCCTGTAAATTGTATCCTCCCGAAGGCCCGTCAAGGTCTAAAATTTCTCCGGCAAAATAAAGATTTTTTATTTCTCTGGAAGCCATGGTATTAGGGTCAACTTCTCTAAGTGCCACTCCCCCACTGGTAACCACCGACCATTTATAACCCAACAGTTCAACAGGTGTTAGTTTCAATTCCTTAAATAGATGCACTAACCCGTTTCGTTCTTCCCTGGATAGATGGTCTACTTTCTTTTCCCCGTCTATACCGGAAAGTTTTACCATTAATTCTATCATGGAAGAAGGTAATAGTTTTATTAAGGCATTTTTAAAAATCCTGCCTTTGAATTCCTGAAAATCCCGTTGAATCCTTTTATCCAGCTTCTGAAAGCTTAAAGCAGGTTTCAAATCAAGGACTAATTGAAGTTTGCCCTTCTTTTTTAATAATTTACCGATATTTTTACTCATATCCATAACAATAGGACCGCTGATACCAAAATGCGTAAAAAGCATCTCTCCAAAACGTTCATCCCGTTTTTTTCCCTCCTGAAATAATCGTAGGGAAATATTTTTAAGGGATAATCCTTGAACTTCTTTGACCCATTTTTCAGCAGTTTTCACCGGATTAAGAGCAGGTTCAGGTTCAATAATGACATGTCCGAACTTTTTTGCCCACACATAGCCATCACCGGTAGAACCTGTTTGCGGATAGGATTTTCCCCCGGTGCAGAGAATCATTTTTCGGGTTATGATTTCACTACCATGAAGGATGGTCCGAAAGTTTTTTTGATACCCCTGATGATCTAAAACAATATCCGATACTTCCGAATTCAATAATGTATCTACTTTTCCTTTCGACAAATATCTCAAAAGAACATTTAATATATCGCGAGCATCTCCCTTCTCGGGAAATATTCTGTTTCCCCGTTCCACTTTTCCTTTTACGCCCCGGGATTCAAAAAAATCAATGACCTCTGGAACTCCAAATTTCGCTAATGCCCCGTAGAGAAAACGTCCATTCCTTCCAAAATTTTCCGCAAGTCTTCTACTGTCTACTTCTTGATGTGTAAAATTACACCTTCCCTTACCGGTTATTAATAATTTCTTACCCATAACATCATTTTTTTCGATTAAAATAACATTTGCTCCTAATTCTGCTGCCCGACCGGCTGCCATCATCCCTGCCGGTCCGCCGCCCACTACTGCAATTTCATAAAAATGTTTATCTTTTGACATAATATAATCTCTCTTTTAAATATTTTGGAAAATAGCTTTTAATCCTATATATTCTATTTTAAAACATTTCCCTCCTAATCTAAAGTAATTTTTTACAGTTTCGTGTATAATATCTCTAAATCATCCATTTACAAACACAGGAGAATTCTTTTTTTTATGATTAATCTGAATAATATCAGTATTGTATTTCCTGAAAAAACTCTATTTGAAAATTTAAACTGGCGGGTTCCCCGGGGAAGCCGTATCGGCCTTGTGGGTAATAACGGCACCGGAAAAACCACTTTGTTCCGTGTAATTAGCGGAAAATTCCATCCCGATAAAGGAGAAATAACTACGCCTAAAAACCAGAAAATCGGCTACCTGCCACAGGATATAATTGAGCTTGGTAGCAACAAAAACCTTCTTCTATTTCTAAAAGAAAAATCAGGTATGGTGGAACTGGAGAATGCGCTCATTAAACACGAAAAATATTTATCATCCATCCCTAATGATTCGTCCAAATATCAAGCTGCCTTTAAAAAGTATGAACATGCCACTCATCTTTTTGAAATGAGAGATGGCTATACTTTTTCCGTACAGGCTAAAAAAATGCTTAAAGGATTGGGATTCCGGGAAAAAGATTTTTCCCGCAGCTGTAGTGAATTTTCCGGAGGCTGGAAAATGCGCATCTTTTTGACTTCCCTGCTTCTTTCTTCCCCGGATATACTTTTACTTGATGAACCGACCAATCATCTGGATACGGAAAGCCTGGAATGGTTGGAAAACTGGCTTATGAAATTTCCCGGAACCATTATTACCGTTTCCCATGATCGTTATTTTCTGGATAAACTGGTCACGCAAATTGCTGAACTAGACCATTATAAACTGACTATTTATAAAGGAAATTTTTCCTGGTACTTGAAAGACAGGGTCAAAAGACGGGAATTACTACTAAAGCAACTCAAAACTCAAGAATCAAAAATAGCAAAAACAGAACGTTTTATTGAAAGGTTCCGTTACAAAAACACCAAGTCCGTCCAAGTACAGAGCCGAATAAAAATGCTCCAAAAGATGCCTACGGTTAGAATTGAAAAGGCAGCAAGAAATATCCATATCCGGTTTCCTGAGTGTCCGAGAAGCGGTGACAGTGTTGTCACGGCGAAAGACCTGGGCAAGGTCTACTTTGATAATCAGGTATTTAGTCATGTCAATTTTACTTTGCATCGCGGAGAGAAAGTTGCCCTGGTTGGAGTCAATGGTGCAGGAAAGTCCACCCTCTCCCGATTAATTAATCAAAAAGAAACCCCTTCAAGCGGTAGCGTTACTCTAGGACATAAGGTCAATATGGCCTTTTTTTCCCAGGAAAGTGCGCAAAACCTGAATTATAAACATTCCATCTGGCAGGAAATATCTGCTGTCTCCAGCCCCATGTTAACCGAAGAAAGAAGGACTCTTCTGGGAGCTTTTCTCTTTTCCGGTGACAGTATCCATAAACCGATTAATGTACTTTCAGGTGGAGAAAAATCCAGGGTGACCCTGGCAAAGATATTAATGGAAAAATCCAATTTTCTAATCCTTGATGAGCCAACCAATCATCTGGATATAGCCACAAAAGATCTATTTCAAAAAGCGCTGTTAAAATACAAGGGTACCATCCTGATTGTTTCCCATGACCGTTACTTTTTGGATAATCTGATTCATCGAGTCATGGAAATCCGGGATGGCCAAATGATAGATTATCCCGGAAATTATTCCTATTTTGTGGAAAAGAGGGCTCAACTGCTGGAAGAAAGTGCGAATAGTCTTGAATCCCTTGTCGATCAAAAAAAACCTGCAAAGCAAAATTCTAAAACAACAAATAAAGAAAAAAAACGGAAAGAGGCGGAACAAAGAAATCGCAATTACAAGCAAAATAAAGAAATATTAAAAACATTAAAAGCAGTGAAAGAGAAGATTAATGCTTTGGAAAAAAACAAAGCGCACACGGAAAACCAATTATGCGACCCGGTAGTCCTCAAAGATTCCACAAAGGTAAAAAATCTGATGCTCGATTTAAAGAAATGTAATCATGAACTTATCGCACTCATAAAAATCCGCAAAGAACTCAACCTTAAAAAAATATAAATAGTGATTAAAAAATAAAATCATCCACCCTCTGTTTATCATTTAATTTATAACAACAATTCACTTTGTTTATCTTTCATGTTATAATAATTATACTAAAAAGACCACTAATACAATGTCGCTCTTCGCTTCCTTAAAGGAGGATGTATATATGGCAAATGACAATTATTGGTTAAAAATTGCTAAATACGATTTAAAAACAGCAGAAGCAATGTTAAAATCAAAGAGATATCTATACGTAGGATTCATGTGTAATCAAACTATAGAAAAAATACTGAAATGTATTTACTCTGATAAATTTAACCAATTACCTCCAAGGATTCATAATTTAGCCAGACTTTTAAAATTAGTAAAGTTGGAAAATGATATACCTGAAAATCTACTTGAGATTTTAAATGAATTAAACCCTTTAAACATTGCTACTAGATATCCTGACCAGCAATTAGACATAATTAAAGAATTAGATTTTTATCATTCCTCTAAATTATTTGAAAATACAAGGAGATTATTTAAATGGTTAGAGACAAAGCGATAGTAATAAATAAAATTAAAAAATATATTAAAGCCTTAGAAAAAAATATTACATTATATAAAGTAATTCTTTATGGTTCATGGGCAAATGGAAATCCTGACGAATTTAGCGATATAGATTTGGCTATATTTTCTCCTGACTTTGGTAAATACAAACTAAAAGAACTACAGATGCTTTCAAAATTATCCTGGAAAATTGATGAATCAATAGAAGCTATACCTTATTCTTCTGATACATTGCTTAACCAAAATCCCAAAAATTTTGTTTACAAAATTATAAAAACAGGAGAAACTATTTACGATAGAACCGTAGGAAATTAAATAGTTTAAAAAAATATAACCAATATAACCTTCCCCTTCCACCTTTTGGCTAAAGCAATTTTTATAATTTATTTAAGTACTCTTTAAAGAAGTTTATTCTTCAACTCTATCACCTTATTCACACAAGCCTATTGCATTATGTATTTTTACCGTAGGTTTGTTTGATACTTTTCTCTTTTTGCGGTAAAGGCGTATTGCTATATTCCCTTATTAGTGTAGGGGTCGAATTCATTCGACCCGCCTGAGGGTAAATTAGATAATCTACCTCCCCAAAAAAGCATAATTCACCTAAAATCACACTCCTGAAAGCCTTATGCCATAAGGGTTTCAAGAGAAAAACGCCGTAAACGCTCGTAGGCGCTTTTTTTTGGGTTGACCTATACTTTACCCCTCGAAAATCGCCCTTTTTTAACTATAATTTCGGATGTTCAAAAAATGAAAATGGCTATTTGTAAGGGTTTCATGATTTCAGGGAGGCAAAAATACCCCAAAAACAGGGTAGTAAATTGCCATTTTGCGAAAATTGAGGCACGTCTAAAGGCACTCTACGTGCGTTAAAAAGGCATTCCTGAAGGGGGTCTGAAAGCCTTTAAAACAAAGCGTTTACTGTCATTTAGGAGAACAAAGTGACGCGGCAATCCCGCGGTTATAACCATTTCTCTTCTTGTCATTCCCATGAAAATGGGAATCCATCTTTTTCTTTTACCTCTTTAGATAAATACCTCACTACCAAGAGCGATATTCCGATAAGATTATCGAAGCGGATCTTTCATATCCTGATGTTGAATAAAATATTCTCGATATTTTCCCATTGATTCAAAAAGATTAGAGCTTAGGAGTTGTAATACAAAAGAGGGTTTCAAATTAGAAATACTAGGTTTTCTTAAATTAAGGTAATCTAAATAACTACTCCAGGGATAATCTTCTAATTGTTTTACTAATCCTGCCTGTAGAATATCTTCTCTCTCCGATTACCCCGAGCGGTAATATGATAAAAAGCATTTTCAAAAGATAATCGTAAAGGTCTAACCATATTAAAATGTTAACATTTAAATAAAGTTATGTCAAATGTTGAGACCTGACCCCTTCTTCTCTTATGATTCGACAAGGTGTCCGGATAGGCCGGAATGCTGTCCGGATGTTACCGGAAACAGTGTCCGGATGTTACCGAAATATGCAA
>CAZMLS010000060.1:0-10722 GCA_964567215.1 uncultured Atribacterota bacterium
TTTCTTGCCTTCCAGGGTCTGTGCGACAATATCACCCAGGGTTCTTAGTAAGGTGATGTCCTCTTTTGTCCAACTTTTTACCTGCTTTACGGCATCAAAGCCGATGAATCCTATCAACTTCGAACCTTTGATGACCGGAACGACCAGTACGGACTGGATGTTTTGGGATTGGAGAATCTTTTTTTCGGCTTGGGCATGAGACGGTAATTCGTCTACACGGGGGATATGTATGGTCTCATTGCGGTTGAGCTTTTCCATCCACCAGGGAAGGGTGGAAGAAGGAATTCCCTGTAGATTATCGATTTCTGCTTCTATTCCCGGAGCACACCACTCATGGGTGTTATCCATAAGAGAACCGTCCTCTGAGAACAAAAAGAAGTAACTACGGTCAATGTGGGTAAATTGACCGACAGTTTTTAGCATTTGGTTTATATCGTCATCAATCCTATCGAGTGGAATACCAACAAATCTGGTAGAAATCGAAGTGATAAGCTTTTCCAGTTCAACCCGGTGGATTAGATTATTCTCTGTCTCTTTGATTTTAGTGATATCCGTTAAAGAAGCTATACTCTTTTTAGTATTGGAAATCATTCCAATTTTTGTGAACATATTTTTAATCGTACCTTTTTTATCTATCATACGAAATTCATATTCGGTTGGGGCTTTTTCTCCAGCTTCTCTCCGGGAAAGATGATATTTCTTCATTCTTTCCAAATCTTCCGGAAGGACAAAATCTGTCCATTTCATTTTGTTTTCAATTTCTTTTTTCGAATATCCACTTAAACTTATGAATTCACCATTAGCTAAAGAAATGGTCATATTTTCTTCTAAGGTTACTGTAGCAGCACCGGTATTCTCGAATACGGTGCGATATCTTTCTTCGCTTTCCTGTATTTCTTTATACAGGTTTTTTACCCTGATCATGAAATTTACTTTGGCTACCAATTCCTCCTCATCAATGGGAGAAGTAAGATAATCATTGGCTCCCAGGTCATATCCTTTAATTTTATTTTTAATATCTTTATAGGTTGCAGAAATAATTATAATTGGGAGATGGTCATGGTTATCTAATTCACGAATCTGCTCTATCATTTCAAATCCATCCATCACCGGCATTTTAATATCAGTCACTATCAAGTCCGGTTGACCGGAATTTAATGCATCCAGCAGCTCTTTTCCATTTTTAAAAATTTTAACCTCATACCCTGCATTGGTTAACACTTTTTTTAGGAAATAGCGGTTGGTTTGGTTGTCTTCAGCAATATATATTTTATACATTAAATCCTCCTTAAGAAATTTTATGAAAAATTGTTTTCACTTTCAGGGAAAGATTTTCTATCCTGGTTTCCTTTTTATTGATTATGATAGCAATATTTTTCTCCAGCTTATCCTTTTCTTTTTCGGAAAGCTCCTTTTCGATAGCTCCGGGATTTTACTCCGGACTTTCTCCTCTGCCAGCCGGCGTAAATCATCCTTCCGGTTTAAAGAACCGTTCTTTTTTTATTCATAATCTTATTCCTTTAGGTAATCAGCGGTTAACTTTTTTAAGCTTTCTCATCAGTTTGCTGGATTAAAATATCTTGTACTGTCTGAATAAATCTTTTTATATCAAATGGTTTATCTATAAAATCAAACGCTCCCAACTCTCTTGCCCTGGCCTTGGTAGAATCACTTCCAAAAGCAGAAATCATAATTACTTTTAGGGAAGGTATCCTTTGTAAAGCTTTTTCAAGGACCACTAATCCGGATATTCCATTCAGTTTATAGTCTAAGACAACCAAACCATAGCGATTCTTTTTAATTTTTATCAAAGCATCTTCCCCACTATAAGAGCAATCGACACTATGCCCCGCTTCTTTAAGAATATCGAAAATAATTTTGCACATATCCGGATTATCGTCAACTACTAATATTTTAGCCATCTGGTTATTTTATTACCTCACTGCCTCTTTTTTAAATTTTCTAAGTTCTCCCTTGGCAAAGAGCACTATGCAATCAATATTAAGAAGATCCCCTTACTTAACTAATGTAAGCATATATCGTGCCAACTTATCCTTATTTAAATAAAAAATGCATTCGGATCTCTCCAAATGCATTGATAGTAAGGCTTTTAGCCAATCAACATTTTTTATAAGCTTAATTATTTATAATTTTTATTTTAATTTATTCTCCAAATATATGGTTTTCATACCATACCTATGGTTTATTAACCATAGGTATGGTTGCCATATATATTTTATAATTTGTATCAATATTTTTATTTCGCAGGGGTCGAATTTATCCGACCCGAGTTATTTGGGTATTTTTTTCTAACGGGTTCGATGAATCGAACCCTTACAGGAATTACAATGAATCTTGCCCTTTATGTTCGATGAAGGTCATATTCTTTAATCTTTAAGTAGAGGGTTTTGTAATTTATCTTTAATAATCTGGCAGCTTCAGCCTTATTCCAACTTGTCCTTTCTAATATTTCAAAAATAATTCTTCTTTCCATATCTCGTGAAAGTTGGTTAATATTTTTTTTAAGGGAGAAGTCTTTGGGGAAATTACTTGTGTCTTTTCGCGATAAGAGAGTTGGCATCGTGTCGATTTCTACTTTGTTCTTTTTTATAAAGAAAGGTAGATGCTCTGGTAGAATAATGTCTTCAGTCATAATAATTGCCTGTTGAATAACATTTTGAAGTTCCCGAACATTACCCGGCCAGGAATAATTTATCAGCAATTTCATACTTTCTTCCGAGATATCTTTAATTTTCTTTCCAAATACCGAATTAAACTGATTTAGAAAATGCATGGCCAATGAAGGTATGTCTTCTTTCCGTTCCTTTAGAGTAGGAAGGATGATAGAAAAAACATTGATGCGATAATATAAGTCTTCCCTAAAATTTCCTCTTTTTATTTCCTCTTCTAAGTTGGTATTACTAGCAACGATCACTCGTACGTCAATTTTAATCGGATACTTTTCCCCGATACGGTTTATTTCCCCTTCCTGAAGCGCTCTTAATAGCTTCGCTTGAATATTAACCGGTAAATTACCAATCTCATCTAAAAAAATTGTCCCGCTTTGCGCTAACTCAAATTTACCTATTCTTTTCGCTATTGCTCCGGTGAAAGATCCCTTAGTATAACCAAATAATTCACTCTCAATCAAAGTCTCTGGCATGCTGGCACAATCAATGGCTATAAATGGTCTATCTCTTCTGGGGCTGAATTGATGAATAGTTTTGGCGATTAATTCTTTCCCTGAACCACTTTCTCCTCTTATCAACACGGTTGCACTGGTTGGTGCAACCTTTTCAATCTTATACAGTACTTCTTTTATTTTATCGCTTTTTCCGACAAAATTACTAAAGCTAAATTTTTCTCTTATTTGGTGACGTAGAGAGATAACTTCTTTAGACAAATTACGAGCTTGAAGAGCTCTTCTAATGATTATCTTTAACTCTTCATAATTAAAAGGTTTGCTAATATAATCGTAAGCTCCGAGTTTCATCGCTCGTACTGCAGTTTCTACCGTTTGATAAGCAGTTAACATAATCACTGAGATATCCTTATCAATGGCTGTTATTCTCTCTAAAGTCTCAATCCCATCTATTCCGGTCATCTTTATATCCAAAAGAACTAAATCAGGCAAATTTTCTTTGACCTTTATCAAACCTTCCCTGCCACTATGGGCAACAAAAACTTTGAATTCTTCCTCCTCTAATAACTCAAGTAGACTCTGGCATAAATCTACTTCATCATCAATGATTAAAATATTAGCCTTGGTCATTGTCTTTCATCCACCACCTGTTTTTTCTTTTTTCTTTTTTCCAGAGGAAGGTAAACATTAAAAATTGTCCCCTTTCCCGACTTACTCTCTAATGAAATATTGCCTTTATGTTCTTTGATGATATTCTTACAAATAGAAAGACCTAATCCAGTACCTTCTTTATAAGTAGTAAAAAAGGGGTTAAATATTTTTTTTTGATTTCCTTTCGGGATGCCTATGCCCGTATCTTCAAAGGCAATAGTAATTCCTTTTCGGATAGGATCAAAACTGGTAGTAATATACAGTTTTCCACCTTTTTTCATTGCTTGTATGGCATTAGATATTAAATTTAAAAAAACCTGCTCCAGGCAAGCTGAATCAAACCAGCCCTGGGGTAATTTTGAATCATATCTCTTTATGATTTTTATATTTTCCGGAAGAAAATGCTTTAAAACCGGCTCTAATTTTTCTAATATTTCATTGATATTACAATAATCAAAATTTAAGTGAGAGGGATGAGAAAAATTTAACAAACCATATACTATCTTGTCTATACGGCTTATATTTCTTTGGATTGCTTTTAATTTTTCTATCTGGTAATTATCAGTAGATTTGTTCTCTAAATGTTGGACAATGAGGTTTATAGTAGCTAAAGGATTCCTAACCTCATGGGCTACACTGGTCACTAATTCTCCGATAGTAGATAATTTTTCCGATTGGATAAGCTGATCTTGAACTTTTCTTAATTCTTTAGTTTTCTTTATTACTTTTATCTTTAACTTTTCGTTTAACTCTGTCAGGTTTTGTTGCAATTTTCTTCTTTTAGTTATATCTCTACCGGATAGGTAAATAATTGTCTCACCTTCTTTGCTGGTAAAAACTTCACCTGAGAAGTTGCAAGGTAAAAATTCTCTTCCTGGTCTATTTATGTTGATTTCTATATTTTTTACTCTTTTTTTCCTTATTGTTTTACCTTTTATCTTTTTTATTATTTTTTCAGGAATGAATTCATAAATAAAACTACCAATTAATTCCTTCTTCTTTTTTCCAGTAATTGTTTCAAAAGACTGATTCACTCTGATAATCTTTCCTTCACCATCCAGGATGATTAGAAAATCCGGTGACAAATCTAATAAAAGATTAATATTATTCTGTTTTTCATATTCTAAATCTTTCTCTTTAGCTTTATTTTGTTCATTGTCTAATTCTTTCATGTCCAAAATAGCCTCACCTAATTTTATATTTATATTATACCACGGTTGTTTTATAAAGGAAATATGGGGTCTTGTAATATTACATTTAATCCTTTTCTTCCATTCTTTTTACTGCCCTGCTTACTGTAGCATAATGGATGCCGAAATATTGGGCGATTTCCTTTAGGGTATAGCCATGCTGTACATGCGCTATATAGATAGCCTGATCTCTCTTTGGCGTTTATCAAATCCATGTAAAGCCTCCTCTAAAGAGGGTCTGATGGCATAACGTTGCTTGCGGGGAATCTCTTTTGATCTTTCTTTCAAGAAAGGACTTATCCGCTTTTTAAAGGTCTCTTTCCCCAGATATAATTGACCCTTTACTTCCTTTAAGGGTGATGCTTTTTTTATCCCTGATTTTCCAAAAGCCTGATATTTTATGAAAGATTTTCCTCTCTCTTCACTGAATTGTGAGAGGATCCAATCAGACAATAAACCGGGGATATGAGTATCACCGGCTGTTGCCTGATAACTGCTCCATCGATAGTCTTTGGGATCTTTTACGATGCCGGCGCTTATCGGATTGAGGACCATATAACGGGAGAGCTCCAGTAAATAATTTTCTTTATCCACCAGGATTGACTTGTATCGACCCTGCAGGAGATGGCCGACTCTCTGGTGTTTTTGGTTAAAGTGCTGGGCGTAGATGCCGTTTAACTGCCGCATCCCTTTGGATAGGTTGCCTTCCGGGGTTTCAATTAAAAGATGATAATGATTATCCATGAGGCAATAGGCATGTAAGAGGAAACGATATGTTACTTAGTGCGTCTCTTGGAATAGAGAAAGAATGCTACTCTTAGGATAAATCTGAGAAAATATAGCTTTTTATTTTAGTTTAATAGTTTTATAGATATTCTGCCTGGATGAAAAATATACTTATTTATTTTTTTTAATATATCGTATTTATAATACTACAACTCTATATTAAAAATCCTTCTTTTAAAATAAATTAATTTAATCGAGTAGGAGGTAGATAATTAATTTATCTGCCGTCCTCTCACACCACCGTACGTACCGTTCGGTATACGGCGGTTCGTTAGAAATTAGCTACTTGTGTATATCTTACTGAAAAACTTAGGTATCCAAGATTCTTAAGCCTTTTGTTAGTAAAGGTTAAAGCAAGTATAGGGCTGTTGGAGATTCTCCAGTAGCCTTTTCTGGTGTTGGCATATTCCCATGCCCTGAAGTTATTAATACCAAGTTTTCTTAGATTTGTGTTCCTCAGACCGGAAATTTGCCATCCGACTTCCTTCAGATTCCACCTCACGGTGGACACCCTTGTCTTAGGCTAACACCTATATCACCTTCGGTGCTCGGGACTTTCACCCTATAGACTGCGCCCATGCTGGGCGCACATAAAAAAGCCCTTGAGCAATAAGCCAAAGGGCTTGAAATTGTCAAGCTCCCCAGACAGGACGAGTTTCGTAACTTTTGTATTTGTGAAGAAACTGAGAATGTATGTCATAGGCTGGAAGAAGTCATTGAGGTCTGTTAAAGATTTAAAAAGACCAGAACCTCGATAAAGAAGTTCTGCCTTTGTTATTGTCTGGCTCCCCCTATTGGACGCTTTCAGAACTTTTAAGGGAGATATTGCAATAGAAAATATCAGATTAATAAGTTAGTTATTCAAATTTAAATCCTTTTTTCTTGAAGAGCTTAAGACAGGCATCCACTACTTCCGGGTCATAGAGGATACCTTTGTTTTTAGAAATCTCTTCTAAGGTTTCATCGATAGGGAAAGCTAACCGATAAGGACGGCTGGAAGACATCGCCCCCACCACATCAGCCACTCCTATTATTTTTGCTTCCAGAAGAATATCTTCACTTTTAAGTCCCTGGGGGTAACCCGAACCATTTAGTCTTTCGTGATGTTGAAGGACAATCCTTGCTACAGGATGGGAAAAATCAATTAGTTTTAAGATATCATACCCTGCCTGGGGATGGATTCTAATTAAACTGTATTCTATTTCGCTTAATTTGGTAGGCTTATTTAAGGTATCTGTCGGTATACAAATCTTTCCTACATCATGGAGTAGGGAGGCTATCCTTATCCCTTCAATCTTATCTTTAGGAAGATCTAACTCATGAGCTATAGCCACAGAAAGTTTGGAAATTCTTTGCTGGTGCCCAGCGGTATAGGGATCTTTGATCTCGGTAATCTTGCCAATACTAATAATAACATCATCAAATAAATGTTTAACCTGCTTTTCGGATTCCTCCAGGTCGAGCACCTTTTTCTCAAGTTTTTCGATCAGCCGTTTGCTGTATTCAGTGAGATATCTTTCCTCTTTTTTAATTGGCTCTTTAGGAACAATAAGCTCACCCTTTTTATATTTTTCGATAACTCCTTCTAAAATATTTATGAATGAGTTTAATTCTGTCGGTTTTCTAATGAACTTTTCTGCACCCAAACTTAGAGCAAACTCCTCATCTTTTTGGTTGGTGTAGGTAGCCGTGTAGAAGATAAAAGGTATCTTCTTTAAATCATCATCTTTTTTGCATTTCCTGCAGAGCTGGAAGCCATCCATCTTGGGCATCATTATATCGGATATAATAATATCAATGGATTCTTCTCTTAATTTAATCAGGGCTTCTGCTCCATCTTTAGCAGTTGCTACCTCGTAACCGTTTCCTTTTAATATAGTCTCAAGTATATATAGACCATCTTCCATATCATCAACTACCAGTATTTTCATCTTTCTCCTCCTATACAATTATTTTAACTTATTATAAAGATAACTCTTTATTTCTCTTATAAAAGTATCCGGATTGATAGGTACCTCTTGGTATCATTCCACTTTGTTATAGGAATTTAATCATACCTTATCCTCCTTGTATTTTAAGGGTAAGGTCAGGGTAAATACGCTGCCTTTGCCCCACTCGCTTTCAGCTATTATATCACCACCCAGTAAATTGGCATTCTTTTTAGAGAGGTAGAGGCCCAGCCCGGTTCCCTCCTCTATTCTACCCGGATTAGGAATCTGGCTAAAGGACTTAAAGAGTTTATCCATATTCTCTTTTTTTATCCCGATACCGTTATCTCTGACAGATACTTCCACTGTTGTCTCTTTGGGGATAACCTTTATCTTTATCTCTCCTCTGGCGGTAAATTTTATAGCATTGCTCATGAGATTTACCAGGATTTGTTTGATTCTTCTCCTATCGCTTTCGATTAGAAGTGTCTGGGGTATCTCAAGTGACAATTTCTGCCCTTTCTTATCAGCAACAAGGATAAAAGAATCCTTGATCTCCCGGGAAAGTGCTGGGAGGTCAAATTCCTCGATGGCCATCTCTACTTTACCTGCATCTATCTTGTTGACATTAATAGCATCATTGATCAGGCCAAGAAGATGATTGGCATGGTTTTTCACCAGGGTAAGCTGTCTTCTCTGCTCCTGGTTAATCTCCCCGGATATCTCTTTTAACATGATATCGGAAAATCCGATGATAAAACTAAGCGGTGTCCTAAGTTCATGGCTCATGGAGGCAATAAACATGGATTTTAAGCGGTCAAGCTCCTTGAGTTTAAGGTTGGCATTTTGCAGCTCTTCGGTGCGTTGGGCTACCTTATCTTCTAATTGGTCATGCGCTTCTTGGAGGACTTTTTCCGCTTTCTTGCGCTTGGTGATATCCTGAAAGACACAGTATGTTTGTTTGAAACTGCCATCAGGATTATAGCCGATATACCCCTCAAAGGAAATGTCTAAATAATGTCCATCTTTGTGACGTATTTTAAATTGCACATCATGTACATATCCGCACCGTTTAAATTCAGGAAAGCTTTTCTCAAAATATTCTTTCCAATTCGGATGTAAAAAGTCCGCATATCTTTTACCTATAACCTCTTTCCTGTCATAGCCAAGAGTTTTTAGCCACGCTGGATTCACATCTCTAAAACTGCCATCCTTATTTAAGGATTGATAAGATAAGGGGGCGTTATCGTAAAGTGCCCGGTATTTTTCCTCGCTTTCTTGAAGTGCCTCCTCTGCTTTCTTTTGCTCGGTGATATCTCTTGCTATAGCCCACATGCCTACCGGTTTTCCCTGTTCACTTCTAATCATCCATACTCTAATTGATGCCGGAAATACTGCCCCATTCTTTTTAATAAATTCTAACTCCCTTTCGTCAGAATATCCTCTTAGCATTAACTGATTACTAATGATATCGTTTTGCCATTTCTCAGGGAGTAGTTTTTTGTAAGTAAATCTCCTTATTTCATCTATTCTGTAACCAAGCATATCTAAGAAAGCCTGATTCGCATTAAGAAGATTACCTTCCATATCAGAAAAGGCAATTCCATCTTTGCTTGACTCAAACAAGTAGCGGTATTTTTCTTCTGATTTTTTGAGGGCTTCCTCTGCCTGCTTGCGTTCGGTGATATCATCATAAACTGCCGCAATTTCACCAGAGGGTAACTTATAAATATAATTCTCTCTCCAACCAGTAATCCTTTTATCCTTGTAAAAGGAGATAGGATATTTTTGGGACTTCCCGGATTTGTATACCTCTTGAAAGATTTGGAAAAGGCCAAAATCCTTTACTCCGGAGAATACTTGTAGAATGCTTTTTCCGATGATATCGTCTTTCTTAACTTTTTCAATCTTTTCTGCAGCATGGTTAAAATCTTTAAATATAAAATCCCGACCATTATCTTTTGCTTCATATATTGCCACTCCACTGCTCATATGATTAAACAGCTCTCTAAGCCTGTTCTCGCTTTCCTGTATAGCTTGTTCTGTTTGTTTGAGCTTGGTTATATCTTTGAACATTCCTTTTTCCCGTTCTTCCTGTAAAATTTTCAATTCTTTTAATAATTCTGCTTTGGTATTGTCCTTATTTTTCATCTTTCTCATCTCCAATATATTTTACTGGTAAAGTACGATATATACAGATTAAGATCCTAAATTGAAAAATATTTTATTTTAATTTAACAGTATCGATATTTATTAAAGTATAGGGCCTAAAAAGTCTTATATACTCCTTCTTTAATGTTCGGTAAAAATTCAGAAAATCCTTCTTTTTTATAAAATATATAAAAAAAGAAAAAGCCCTTTAGTAAAATGCCAAAGGACTGGGAATTGACAAGCTCCCCCTATTGGAAAGCTTTAGAACTTTTAAGGGAAATATTACAACTGAAAGTATTAGATTAAATCAGATGATTCTTCAATATTAAAGTAATATCTAAAGATTATAATTTTAAAATATTGGAGAAAAATAGCCCTTCGGCAAAAAGCTAAAGGGTTGGAAATAGGCAAGCTCCCCAGACAGGACGAGTTTCGCAACTTTTGTATGAGTGAGGAGACGGAAAAAGTGTTTCATAGGTTGGAAGAATTATTTGGGATTTGTTAAAAATTTACAAGTAAAAAATAAAAATATTGATTCTCGACTATGTAGTTATTGTATAGTAAAAAGAGAGAATAACTTTTTTGCATAAGGTACTTTTCATTATTATACAGTACGGGGTATATTCGTTTTTTTAAATATTTATTTATTATATCTCAATAGATGGATTAAAATACTCTTTGGCGTGGCTTAAATAAGTATTTTATCTTTTAAGTTATCTCCGTACTTATATAGCTTTTTTAATTGAATATGATTTGTTAGACTCTGTAGCTTTTTTCTACTTGAAGGAAAATAAATATTATATTTTTCGATATAATCATAAAAAAAGGGAGCGTAATTTTGGCAAATCGCACTCCCTTTTGTATTTATAATTAT
>CAZMLS010000061.1:0-10607 GCA_964567215.1 uncultured Atribacterota bacterium
GTCAATTCAATAAAGGATTCACGGAAGAAATTTGATAAGCCGACCGAGTAATCAGCAGCAATATCCTGAATAATAACTGCCGTTTTAGCTTTAAGATTATTAACGGCAAAATTGGCCATTACTGCACCCTGGAAAGGATCAATAAAGCAGGCACGGAAGACATGTTGTTTACCAAGAGTACACAAGGGATTAGTAGGAGAGCACCCTATCATGGGAATCCCTGCCCGGTTTGAGACTTCTCCTCCGGCTATAGTAACCGAACTGCCATAACTTCCCACAATGGCAATAACTTTTTCAAATTCAATCAAGCGAGCAATTGCGTTAGCTGCTTCTACTTTTTCTCCTTTGTTATCCACTAAAACCATTTCAATCTTTTTTCCTAAAACTTCAGAAGTTTGTTCGTAGGCTAGATTCACTCCTTCCATAGTCTGCTGTCCACCGGCTGCTATTGGGCCAGTCATTGGCTCGTGAACTCCAATCTTGATAGACTCATTCGCAATTGCACATAAACTAAAAACCATTACTAAAACCAATATTAAAATTAACGTATATTTTTTCATTTTTTTTCCACCTTATTTTTTAATTATACATCCATTGTTAGGATTCTCCTTGAGTTATTTTATTTTTCAATACCTCCTCCAAAAAATAACTCATCGACAAAATAGACTGAGCAATATTACAATTATAGAGATAATGCTTTAATAAAACAATAGAGAGCACTAATCATGTCCAATCTTTTTTTTATAGTCAAGTGCAAATGGTTATAGAGTTAATAAAATACTTTTAGGATTTTTAAATCTAATTATTTACTCTTTCTTTGTACAATAAAATAAATAATATAATGTATTAAGTATACCATTCTAATCCCTTATGTACAATCATTTTACTATTTTTCAATTTTTTACATACCGGGTTTATCAAGAATAAATAATTTTTTATTATACTTTTTTAATCTCTAAATGCGATTAAATTATTTGGAGTTACTTATTCTTTTCTTCTCAATAAACAAAGTAGAAATAAAAGAGGTAATCGGCACAGTTAATACCAAACCGATACTCCCGGAAAGTCCTTGAATAATTTCAGTACTAACTGCATTGAGATTTATGGCTCTAAAATAAGGCATATTATAAACCATTAACAAAATCATTATACTTAAAGAAGCTCCAGTAAAAGCAAGTATTAAGGTATTAGCCATTGTCCCCATTATGTCTTTTCCCACATTCATCCCCGATTTAAAGAGTTCTGCCTTGTTTAACTCAGGAACCTTATTATGAATCTCAAAGACTACGGAAGCAATGGACATACCCACATCCATCACTGCCCCAAGAGAGGATATAATAATGCCTGCAAACATTATTCCTTTTATATTAATAGGGAAACTACCAACTATATAAATAAGTTGTTCGCTGGCTTCTCCGGTAATCCCGGTAAGATGGGCAAGTTTCCCTGATATTAAGGAAATAATTCCGGCGATTACCACTCCCGCTGATGTTCCAATTATAGCAGCTAAACTCTTTTTATTGAATCCACCGATCAACATCAGAGATAAAAATATAACTATAATAGCAGTAATAATTGCCAATAAGATCGGACTATAACCTTTAAACATTAAAGGTAACATAAAAAAAGCTATTAATAAACCAGTAATAATCAGAGAAATTAAAGCCATTAGGCCTTTTATTCTTCCTACTATTATTAATACAAAAATAAATAAAAAAATAAGTATATACAAAACCTTATCACGGGCATATGTATCGACTCCAAATGAAGGGGATTGGCCTTCTTTTTTTTTCACAGCCAAAACAATTTCCATGCCATCCTCTGCCACAACATCGTAAACCAAATCTCCGTGTAATCGAGAATTAGTTAAGGTTAATTTTTGACCTTTAAACTCCCCGGATATTATTTCAATTTTTAATTCCTGAGTACCTATATAAACACCCGGAATATTTCCTTCTTTGGTTAAATCGCTGTCAATTACTTCTAAGACTTTAGCTCTCGCATAAGCAATATCTTTTTTATCCACAGAACTATTTGTGTTATAAATAGTGAAATAGTAAAATAATGATGAAGCAATAAAAAATATAAATATCCATAAGAATATATTACGTTGTTTTTTTTTCATAATTATCGACTCTCAATGTCTGAAAAGTTTTTGGGGTCAGGTCTCAACATTTGACATAACATAATTTAAAAGATTTTAGAAGTTATGTCAAATATTGAGACCTGACCCCAATTTTTACCCTTCTTTTTAATTTATTATTCTGTAGGGATAAGTATCTCCTGACCAGGTCTGATAAGTCTTGAATTAGCTATCTCATTACAAGCAAGAATTTTTTCTACAGTTGTTCCAAATTTTTGGGCAATCTCCCATAATGAATCACCGACTTCTACCATATAAAGTTTTCCGACTTTCTCTTTAGATAACCAATTTTGTTTCTTGGGAGAAATAACTCCAGCCTTTTCTACTGCTTCCATCAGAGCATCCCTTATGGGAATGAAGGTATCCAATCCATCTTTAGAATTCTCAAAGTTGTAATTATCCCCGCCGGTAAACATAAAGTCATTGGTTACCACAGTGTAATACTTATCCATCTCTACGACAGTACCATCTTCTAAAACCATACTGGTAATTCTGTTACCCGCTTCTGCCTCCGGATTATAAACGACTCTTACTCCGGAAATCGCAACCCAGCCGATGTCATCATTCATTATACCGTGTTCAATGTTAGCCTTTACATCTGCCCCGGATAATTTCATAGTATATAGAGTGTTATCAAAAGGCATAACTTCGTATAGTATTCCTGCAGTAATTTCTCCTGCTGGAACAGGAACTCTCAGTCCACCACCATTGGTCATGGCAATCTGAACTCCAGCCTTATCTTGCATTATTTCACAGGCCCATTCTCCCAGTAAAGACGGTCCGGCATATCTATCATGATCCAAATCAACAGTGGTTTTCCCTAGTACTTTTCCTAAAACAGGATCTAATTCCTCATTATATTTCTCATAAACTACTAACGTATTAACATCATCTTTGAGAGTATCCGCTCTCTCATAAAGATTGTCTAAGAAAGGCTCTGCACTTATAAGTTTATTATCCTCATCGAAAATAAAAGTCAATTTAGCAAATGAACGACCGTGTTTGTAAGCTTGTACTAATGGTTTACCATTGACCATACCACTTACCCTTTGGTGGGTATGCGCAGAAATTACTGCATCTATTCCATCTATTGCACATAAATCAGAAGCTTCACCGGTAATATTTCCCTCTTTGTCCTGAAATGAACCGAGATGAGTTAAAGCGATAATAATATCTGCTCCTGCATCTTTTACTTTGGGTATCCATTCAGTAATTATTTCTACTGATTCTCTAAATTCATAATTTTCTACATTTGCTTTAAGCGTCTTATAAGCAGTTTCAGGGGTAGCTAAACCAATAAACCCGACTTTTACTCCTTCTTTTTCAATAATGACGAAAGGTTCTGCCCAATCAACCGGTTCATTAGTCCTTTTATCATAAATATTGGTACAAACAAAAGTGAATCCACCATCTTCAGCCCACTTAGTAATTCTATCAATTCCCCAATCAAATTCGTGGTTACCTACTGCAGATAATTCTATGCCCATCTCTTTAAATACTGATGATACCGGTTCACCATACATGAGATTAGACATAGCACTCCCCTGGTAATTATCACCAGCAGATACTATGATTGTCCCTTCAGGATTCTTAGCCTTCTCAGTCTTTAATGCATCGACAAGTTTTACCGCTCCCACATTTTTACCCGCAGGGGCAAGAGCACCATGAAAGTCATTAATTGACAGAATAACAATTTCTTTTTCAACTGCCAGGCTATAAGTAAAACAACCAAAGACTAACAGTAAAGATAATAATGCAATAAATAATTTTTTATTTAATTGAAATTTAAGCATATTTACATAATACCTCCTAAAAAAAATTTTAACACACTTTAAAACTATATTCAGATTTATATCATTATGCTCTTTTAAACCACCTCCCCCCTTTTTTTGAAAGTCTAAGCCTGTTTTCCCTGTATTTTCCGGGATTTTAACATTTGACATAAGTAATCTCTGTTTAAATTATAAAGATTAACTTATGTTAAATATTGAGCCCCTCTTACTTCAACTCTTTTTAAAAGATAATGTTAATGCTACCTTCTATATTTCTTTCTATTAATCCTTCTTTTTTATAAAAAATTTTTAAATAAAATTAAATCCTTTTTTATTAAGAAATATTTTTCATTTTTCTTTCATTGAAAAGCTCTGGCCCCTAATTATTTTTATAACAACCAATTATTTCGCCAAAATAAAAAGTGTGAAAATCGTCGTTGACATAATTTTTTTCTTTATATTCCTTACATAAAAAATCAGGATTCATTTTATTTTTGTAAACTATTTTACATTCATAATGTATCCCTGGTATATTGATAATAGGGCTGGTTACGCTCTTCGCGGGAATAGTAGTTAGATTACATTTTTTAAACTTATCAAAATCTCTTCCGGATTTAGTACCACAAAAACTCAGGGCTTCCTCTAAATTATCCTCAGGGATACTTACCGTAAAGCTGGAAGCCTTTTCAATAAGTTGATAAGTGAAGCGACTCTTTCTAACCATTACTGTCATTATTGGCTTTCCCCACATAAAACCAAGAGCAGCCCATCCTATGGTCATCGTATTTATTCTATTATCAACCTCCGATTCAACGACTAAAAAAGCGCCTTTTAATTTAATATCGCTTATTGTCTTATTGATACCTTGCAAATAATCTATTTTTTCCATAGTCATCAATCCTTTCTGATATTAGACAATATTTTTATGCTTGAATTCTAATCAATGTCCTTCAATTTCTCCACCATCTCTACGAAATCATCAATCCACTCTGCACTAAAATTTACCCCTTTTGGTGTCGGAATAAATTCCTCTTTTACTTTTACATATTGTCTTAAATCAACCCTCTCTACTCCTCGAAATTCACCAATAGATAAAACTAATTTTTTATTATCCGTAACCTCTAATTCTGCAATTTGTTTCATATTTTATTTCTCCTTTTTTAATTGTATTTTTATTTTTTGATATTTATTACGAAATCATCACAATGTTATAGATACCAATTCAGCGATTAACCAATTAATATTCCCTGCATCTTTTATATTTTCAGGTAACAAGCAAACTATCTAACTCTTTTCTCATTCTTTGTTAACATGGATCTCGCATTGCATCTGTTTCTCCGAAATCTGCCAAATTAATTATCTTAATTGGAATGTCTTTATACAACTTTCTAATCTTCTCTATCTCTTGCTTAAAATTAGAAGAGATAATTATTTCGATTATTTCAAGATTACCTGCATAATTTACAACATTCTGATGGGGAGATGATTCTGTAATAATATAACACTTGATAACCTTATTTTTCTGTATGTATGCTTCCAGACTCCTAATTGCTACTATACCTATTTTAGAGGCAAAAGAAACAACTATTTTTTCTTTTTTTTCATTTTTGCTTTTTCGACTAAATTGCATATTTACCCTCCTATTAATTTATCCTGACTGGTCCTTACAAAATATCCATCAGGCATATGATTTAACAAAAGATCATGGGGTGCTTCTCTTCTAAATTCCGGTTCGATTCCGACAATATTCATATTTTCGACTTCACAGGAAGTAGTAAAATATTTTTGAATAAGTGTACCTAAATACCTTCCTAACATATTAGCCAAAATTAGTGAAATGATGATGCTTAAAATGCTGAAATATCCTGTCAAAATTAGAATTAATAAAAAAATAACCGCCGCAGTAAAATTTGCAATTGCAATACTGGTTCCACATCTTCCATGTATGGCTAAATAACACTCTCCCTGTTTTAATAAACGTAAACCTTCTTGAGCCGCTTCAAAAATCAAATCCGGATTTCTCAATCCGGATATTATAAATCCATTTTTCTGAGCAATACCTGATATCGACAAAGTTCTACCTGCATATTTTTCCAAAATATTCGAGGTTGCATGTTCCAAAGCATGGTTTCGTCGAATATCTTTGTTTCTGGCAATATTAAGTATTTGTTGTGGCACTGTAAAAATTGTGACAAGTGAATACATAGTAAAGCCGTAAGGTATAAAAATAAGAGTAATAGTAAAGAAAAATACAATCGCTATTAAAATTAAATAAAAAAATACAAAAATCATTTTTAACTCCCTATCAAATAATCATCAGTAAATAGTGAATAATTGTAAATTAAAATCAATTCTTCTCAATCAACCCTTTTCTCATCGCTCATTATTCATGAAGTAATACTCTCTTATTTGACTTCATAAACTCCTTTCCCTTATTTTTTTTATGTTGTTTTGGGTTTTTATTAACATATTTCAATCGTTTTTCAAATATAATTACATATATACGATTAATTTTCATAGTGATCGGATAGATACTTCCCATTTTTTATTATCTTATCTATTTTAATAATAACAGGAAAATTAAAAATTGAAAATAATTTTTTAATCTGGACATTATAATTTTAATTTATTTCCCATTTTTATCAAGTTAGTTAATTGAACAATCGGTAAATCGTTGAATCAATCAATTGGTCAATTGGTTGATTCTTTTCTTGTCTCACATTACTTGTCACTGAAATAGATATTGACATAATATTATATTTACGATATATTAATAATATATCACTAATATATAGGTGTTATCATGGTAAATAAAGAAATTTATACAGAACTTAAAAAACGAATCGTTTTTTTGAAATATAAACCAAAGCAAGTCCTCAGCATTAAAGAATTAGCTAAAGAATTCGGGGTTAGCCCTATACCTGTTAGAGAAGTGTTAATTCTTTTAGAGGCTGAAAAATTAGTTCATATCATTCCCAACAACGGCATTTATGTTACCGATATCAGCCTTCAAGAACTTAAAGATGTCTTTGAAATCAGACTCTTCCTGGTCGGGCTTGCAGGTAAATTAGCTGCCCAAAGGATTACTTCCGAAGAATTAGAAAAAATGAAAGAACTTCTCAACAGAATAAAAAAAGAAGATAACCGAAATAAATTAATCCAATTGGATGCAGAATTTCACGATTTACTCAATTCCTCAACTAAAAACCAAACCCTGGTTGAAACGTTAAAAAGGTTACGGAATCAAATTGGACGCCTTTGGTATTTTGCCAAAGAAAATGATATTTACTCCCGACACATCCCTCAAGATATTGAAAATCTTATAACAGCATTAGAGGAAAAAGACCAGACGCAATGCGAACAAATTATGACTGATCATGCTATGCATTTTATTAACCAGATAAAAATATGTCTATACTCGGAATAGAATTCTCTTTTTAAGCAAATCCAGACAATACGCAAAACTTATAATTTACATATCATTTTGAGAAAAAATTAAATTAACTGAATTTTTACCAAGAATATTGATATTTTTTAAAATATTTAATAAAAGGAGAGAAGATGAAAAAAATATTAATAACCGGTGCTTTGGGTCAAATTGGTTCTGAACTAACTGTATTACTAAGAGAAAAATATGGAAGAGAAAATGTCATTGTATCAGATGTTAAAAAAATACAACAAAAAACACTTAGTCAAGTAGAACCTTTCGAACAGATAGATTGCCTGGATTCCCTTGCTATTCTTTCCTGTATCAAAAAATATAATATTGATACTATTTTTCACCTTGCCGCTATTCTTTCCGCAAAAGGAGAAAACAATCCACAATTAGCCTGGAAAATAAACATCAATGGCTTGTATAATATACTGGAAATTGCCCGGGAATTTAAATGTGCCGTTTTCACCCCAAGCTCAATTGCCGCTTTCGGCCCTTCCACACCAAAAAATGATACTCCTCAGGAAACCATACAAAGGCCCAATACCATCTATGGCGTGTCAAAAGTTGCCGGAGAATTATTATGCGATTATTATTATCAAAAATATGACGTAGATACCAGGGGTGTCCGATTTCCGGGAATTATATCCCATGTCACCTTACCCGGCGGAGGAACTACTGATTATGCGGTAGATATTTTTTACCGTGCCCTGCAATCTCATCGTTACACTTGCTTTCTCAATAAAAATACCTATCTGGATATGATGTACATGCCTGATGCCTTAAAAGCAGCTTTAAATATTATGGAAGCCGATCCTTCCCGATTAAAACATAGAAATGCCTACAATGTAACTGCCTTTAGTTTTTCACCACAGGAACTTGCTCAAAAAATTTTAAAATATATACCTACTTTTGAAATAAATTATGACATTGACCCGATGCGGCAGGCAATTGCAGATTCCTGGCCAAAACGATTGGATGATTATTCTGCCAGAAAAGATTGGGGATGGTCTCCGGATTATGATTTAGAAAAAATGGTTGAAGATATGATTGAAAAACTGAAAGTCAAACTTGGAATAGCGGGTAAATAGAATTCAGGAGTCAGGAGTCAGAATAAATTAGTATCGAGTATTGAGTATTACGTTAAAATACATTAATGTGTAATGAGTAATAAGTTTCGGGTTGCAAGTTTTTTTCTTTAACAATTGGTAAATTAGTCAATTGGTCAATTAATTAATTAATTTGGAGGATAAAAAAAATGGGATTAAAAAATGTAGAAAAAGTACTTTCTCGTATTTTAGAAAAATTAAAAAGCGAAGGTCGATCAAAAGGAAAAGAATACATTATAACTAAGGTTAAAAAAGCTGAAGGAGAAAAGGGCCCAAGATACTTTCTTATGGGAAAAGGCGAACAGGAATTTATCAGAATGAATTCTAATTCCTACCTGGGAATGTCCTTGAGAGAGGAAATTATCCGGGAAGAAGAGAACGCAACAAAAAAATACGGTGTAGGTCCGGGAGCTGTTCGGTTTATCAGTGGAACCTTTCTACCACACCGAAACCTTGAAAAAAATTTAGCAAATTTTCACGAAAGAGATGATGCCATGCTTTTTAGTTCAGCTTATACTACTGTAGTAGGTATTTTATCTCCTCTTATCACCCCTGATACCATTGTTATCAGTGATGAACTAAATCATAATTGCATTATTAATGCTCTCAAACTTTCCAGGCCAAAAGATAAAAAAATCTATAAACATTTAGACATGAAAGAACTGGAAAAAAGAATAAAAGAATCAATAAATAAAGCAAAAAGATTAATTATCGTAACCGACGGGATATTCAGCATGCGCGGTGATTATGCACCTTTGGACATTATTTCAGAGCTTTCTGATAAGTATGACCAAGAATTTCCGGAAAACATAATCCTGGTGGTAGATGATTCGCATGGTATCGGAGCATATGGAAAAACCGGCCGCGGAACAGAGGAAATTACCAAAGCTACCGGAGTCGATATATTAGTTGGAACCCTGGGAAAGGCGTTTGGAGTCAATGGCGGTTATGTAACCTCCAGTCAAACTGTTATTACATTTTTAAGAGAATCAGCGCCTATGTACATTTACTCTAATCCTATCTCCCCCGCCGAAGCATGTGCAGCTCTAAAATCACTGGAAATACTTGATAGTCAAAAAGGTAAGGATATATTAACTCATCTTCAGAAAATGACCAGGAAGTTTGAAAAAGGCCTCGTTGATTTAGGATATGAAATTATTGAAAGTGAACACCCTATTGTTCCTTTAATGGTGAGAGATACTAAAAAAACAACAGACTTGGTAAACTATTTTATTGATAAAGGAATTCTTGGTACCGGTCTTAATTATCCGGTTGTACCCAAGGGAGACGAAGAAATAAGATTTCAAATAAATGCCGACCATACTCCTTATGACATTGATTATGCTCTAAATATCCTAAAGGATTATAAACAAAAAAATTAATCTACCTTTTTGTCATTCCGCACTTGATGCAGAATCCATAAGTAGGGGCGTATTGTTATACGCCCCTACAACAATGATTTCTTGCTTTTTTTATCTTATTTCCCTTTCTTAACTTGATACCTAATATTTTTTCAACTAAAATATTTAGCCATTAAGTTAATTATTTATAATATTTCAATAGGATATCTACTGTATCTAATAAATTTTTTAAAAGATTTATAAAATCATGTCTAAAACTGTCTGTTATAGGGAATATAATAAATAGAAAACGAAATTTGAAAAAAGAATAGATAATTTGAAAGTTGATAAAGGCAAACCATTCGAAAGAATGGGACGCAAAGCAATGGGTCTAAAGTATTAAAAGTACAATGACAGCCAGGTTTCCGACTTTTTTTTGTTTGAAAAAAGAATAAGAAAATCAATAAGTTGATAAAGGCAAACCATTCGAAAGAATGGGACGCAAAGCAATGGGTCTAAAGCACCAAAAGTGCTAAGGCAGCCAGGCTACCGACTTTTTTTTGTTTAAAAAAACCCATGCTTCAACAAAAGGCCTTCACAACTTAAATTTAAAAAATTTAAGACTCTGTAAAAAAACAGAGGAAGTGGAAGAAAAAATGAAAACAAGAGCAATGGGCAAAATAATCTTAACTTTAGGACTGATGATCATCGTCTCTCTCTTTTTAACATCTTGTAGTGGTGGAGGCCTTATTACACCTGAACTTCCGAGTGAAACTGATGACACTATAATTAAAGTTGAAGAATTAGATT
>CAZMLS010000062.1:0-4692 GCA_964567215.1 uncultured Atribacterota bacterium
TTTTTTAATTTTTGGATGGTGGCGCTTCCCTTATTTAGGAATCAAAGGAGCAGCTATTGCTACTATTATCTGTCAGGGCATATCTGCTCTTATTTCCCTTTACTTTCTTTTTAGAGGAATAAAAGGAATAAAAGCTTCTCTGAACCATTTAATCCCTGCTTGGAGATGGCTCACTAAAATTTTCAAAATCGGTCTACCTGCAGCCATCGGTCATTCCACTACTGCCCTGGGATTTATTCTGGTAATGGCCATTATCGGTAGGGTTAATAACGCAGAAGCTGTTATTGCCGGTTTTGGTGTGGGAGACAAAATGATCAATGTTATTTTTATCGTCGTTGATGGACTTGGGACAGGTATTGTTACTTTAATCGGACAAAATTTAGGAGCAAATTTAATATCACGAGTCAAGGATATCGCTCAAAAAAGTCTTTGGAGTATCACTCTGATCACTTCATTTGAAGCAGTTTTGATTTTCCTGTTAAGAATTCCCTTGTTTAATTTATTTATACCTGATCGACCCGATATTATTAAAGAAGGCGTTCTTTTTCTTGCTATCTTCTCTCTTGGCGTTCCGTTTTTTGGTTTAATTGAAGCTGTTACGGCATTATTCAGAGGGTCCGGTCATAATCTTCAACCCATGATTATAGATATCGTAAGGCTCTGGGGATTAAGGATTCCACTTGCATATTTCCTGGGAAACCAATTCGGAGCAACCGGTATCTGGTGGGGAATGGCTTTTAGCAATATTATCGCCGCCATCATCGCACTTTTCTTTTATTTTCAAGGAGGATGGCAAAAACAAATTATTCAAAAACCTGAGGCAGCCATTAAAACGATTTCTATGATTCCCGAAGAAGGATAATCATATTGACTCATGTTTTTATACTCTTTTTCTACCCCAATCAAAATAATATATGAGGTACATCAAAGCAGTAGCAACCATGGAAATAATAAATATAAATACCCATGTTTGCCGGATACCCAATCCGGTAATGACCAATCCCAATATAGGTGGCCCAATAATTCGGCTTATACTTTCGCTAATAGTAACCAAAGAAGTGAACCGCCCTCGATGGGTTAGCGGACTATGATTGGCAATGTAGACACCGGCATTAGTACGAATTAGAATTTCTCCGATGGTCCAAATAAAGGTAGAAACTAATATCCAATTAAACTGATAAATCCAGTAAAGCATCCCAAATCCAATGGCAAAAAGGATTCCTGAAAAAGTTACATTAAGTATGGGTCGATTTTTACGACTCATAATGGTAACAGGCATGGTCATAAAAACTACGATAAAACAGTTAAAGCTCATTACCATCCCAAAATATCGGGGACCTATTTGACCAAACAAATCATTGATTTGTAACGGTAAACAAAAAGAAACCTGACTATGAACAAGATAAAAAAGAATGGAAACCATGGAAAAATATAATATAATCGGTTTCTGTAATAATTTTTTTAATAAACTCTGTTTTTGAATTAATTTATCATTATTATTTTTTAATCGTTCCTCACAAGACAAAGTTTCTTTAATATTAAAAAAAATAAAAAAGCATACAATTAAAATTGCCGCTACATTCCCTAAAAACAAAATCTTAATATATCGCATATATAAAAATCCGGCAACGAGTGATCCTATCCCAAAACCAAGATTTATTCCTAAATATATGAAAGAAAATACTTCTTTGCGGTTTTTAGGAGTACTTAAATCAACCATCATAGCATCATAAACAGGACGAGTAGCCCCATTAAAAAAAGCTGCAATGATTAAAAGCCTGGGAATAAGCAATGAATCTCCTAAAAATGCACAGGGAAATAAGAAGGCTGCCATAGCAAATTGAAAACCTATAAGTGCCTTCTTTCGACCAAAGATATCTGTAAATTTACCTCCAAACAATGCACCAACTATTCTCCCAATTTCTACAAACATCAAATAAAGGCCAACTTTATCAGCACTAAGAGAAAGGTTTCTGGTTAGAAATAGAGTCAGGAAGGGAAAAACGAAATAACCCATTGCATTAATCAAGCGGCAAATAAAAAGAATATAGATTGTCCGGGGAAATCCTATATAAATAGAAAAAATGCTCCCGACTTTTTGTAGTAAATGTTTTTTCATAACCTGGTCCTGAATAATAATATATATCTTCTGCATAGATATTAGTAAATTTAACTATTTAATTTTACGATAAACTATTATAGTTTATATAGGCTGCCCTCTACATGCCAGCTATTTCATCTCCGAAAGATGGGAACTCTCCAAGATATATTTTTTCTGCAATAATTTATTAGTTTTATCTAATTTCATATATAGTTTTTCTAAAAACATGAATAATATTTTATTTCCCAGTTTGGGTTCTTCTTTAATTAAATTCTCAAGTTTCTTCTGCTCTAAAAGGAAGAGTTCGACAAATTCGTTGGCAAGTGCATTTACCCGGTGTTTTTCATTAACAATAGCTGTCTCCCCAAGAAATCCTCCGGTGCATATATCAGCCAGGATGATTTCATCATCTCTTTTATCATATTTTACAATACGCACACAACCCTTTTTTATTATGTAAAAAGATGAATCTATATCACCTTCTTTAAAAATTAAATCGTCTTTCCTGTAAGCTTTAATAGATAATACCTGAACAATTTTGTCTAATTCCGTATCGGTAAAATTTTTAAATTCTTTTATCTTTTTTAATATTTCCTTCTTATCGTCTTTGGTAATTTTTTCGTAATGTTTGTTATCAAGAGATATTTTTTCTTTAAATAAGTTTCTCTCTTCCATTATCCTCCTCATTTCTTTAACATTCTTCAGGGTGAAATCTATCAATTCCTCCCAATCTCTCTGTATTTTTCTATAGGCAGTGAAAGGATCTTTTTTAGGTATTGCATCATAATTACTGATATGGATATTTTTTATTGATTCCTTGCAAGAATTTACATCTCCACTGGCTAAATAATCCAAAGCAATTAACAAATTAGTCTTAAAAACCTTATCTTCCAATTCATAAGTCAAAAATTCCCCGGGATAAGGGAAAAAATCTTTGGCAGTAACTAAACGCATATTACTTACCTCATACTGAGAGTCAATTTTACTTTTTTCGTAAACAAATCTAAATATATCTTCTCTGACTCTCTTCCAAATAGAATGAGTTTTTTTTGGAGGTAAATGTTTTATGCTCAGCTTATTATCCAAAAAGAAATCAAATCCGAACATCTTGGCATTAATTAGATAATCAATATCCTCTCCTCTGGTTATATTCGGATCAAAAGGAACTATCTGATATAAATTCTTATGCAAAACCATAGCCCCTCCAAAAACGAAGGGAGTATGTTTAAGCCGGGGACCACAGCCGATTATCTTGTCAAAGGCTTTGGATTTACTCCCAAACCTATTCCAGTAAGTCATCCAGGGTTCCATACTCACATCATCATAATATTTTCCATTCTTATTGATATAGTAACCGGCAACTGCATAAACAGTCTCTCCATATACTCTTTTACCAATAAATTCTTGCGCCATATCCGTGAAGTCAGAATTTTCGATAACCTCGTCATCATCAATCAAGATAGTAATATCTGAATTAAGTATCTGGGCAGCAAACAGGCATATGTTTCTTACATTGGCATATCCATGCATATTTAACAAATTTAAAATATTTTCTTCCAAATCAGATTTACTGACTAATTCTTTAATTTTTCTTAGTGTATCCATAGTAAATAAATAAGTTTCTACATCTAAGTTTGCTTTTTTAATAATATGTTCTACTTTTTCTTCTGCTTCTCTTTCTATGTCATTGGTGGTAGAACAAACCGGAATAATTAATTTAAAATTTTTATTTTTTAATTTTTTCATACTTTCCAAAGCTCTACCCAGGGTTCCTTCTGTATCTACAGGAGTTGGATGGTCATAAACGGAATCTCCCTCTACAAAACCAATCTCTTTTTTCCTTGCCCAATAGGTTGGTATCACGACTGTGGTTCGCATTAAATAATTGCCTCCTCATATACTTTTTCAACTTCTCTTATATTATTTTTTAAAGAAAAATTATTCAAGGCGTATTTATAAGCCTGTTTCCTTCTTTCTTTTTTATCATTTCTTATCAATTCATTAATTATTGCCTTGGCTAAATCAATATCATCTTCTACTTTTACTAAAGTGCCAACATCTTTTATGATAAAATCTGGCAGACCTCCTTGATTGGTACCCACTACCGGAGTTCCGCAAGCAAGGGCTTCTATGGCTACCAGCCCGAAGGGTTCACTCCTTGAAGGAACAGTGCTTACATCGGCAATATTATATAGGTCTACAAGCTGTAACTGATTTATATGTCCCAGGAAGAAAGTATTTTTTAATCCTAAAGTATTTTTTAGTTCTACAAGCTCATCATATAATATCCCATTCCCGGCAATTAAAGTCATTACACTTCCGTTTAACTGATTTTCGTATATTTTGGCTGCCTTCAATAATACATCTACTCCTTTAAAGTGAGCTAATTTACCGGCAAAAAATACAATATATTCCGGTATTTTACTTATATTAAATCTTTTCAATACTTCCTTACGGGTAATATTTTTCGGTTTAAATAGTTCTTCATCGTATCCATTTAAAATAATTATTCTATGGTCATCTTTTATCTTATAAAGTTCTTTGGTATCTCTGTCTACCTGCTTGGATATTGTTATAACTTTTTCAGCGTT
>CAZMLS010000062.1:4792-10493 GCA_964567215.1 uncultured Atribacterota bacterium
TTATTATTTTCGCCTTTAAATATTATCGCTCTGGTTTCAAAATCTTTATTAGTTATATGTTGGTGTTCGGGAAAAATGACTCTCACCTTATGTCCTATTCTGGAAAGTTCCTGAGCTAAATTTTTGGTATAAATACCACTTCCCGACCCTTCCAAAGGAAAATGATTTACCATTAATATCCTCATTTTTCATCTTCGCCCTTTCTTATTTTATTCATAAATTTTTTCCAGCTTTTCAATGTTTTTTTGTATTCTTCGATCACACTGTCCAAATTATTATAAGATATCTCTAAAGCTTCGGGTAAAAATAAAAATCTGTTATCATCAAGAAAAGAAGCTATAGCTATTGAACCGATAGTTATATTTTTCTTTTGTTTACCTTTTATTTTATCAATGTCTTCTTCTTTTAACCAATTAAGGAAAGGATTTCGTCCAATCCATCCCAGGCAGGTATAATAAAATCTGTCTTTTATAGAATTATTATTTTTTATATCCGGTATAGTGGGGTAATTTCCAAAAGTATTATGAAATATTTTAGTATCAATGTCTATGCATTTCTTTTTCATTTCTTTTAATTTAATTCCTAAAAGAGTGTCTTCTCCCCGGGTTAAAACAGCTTCTCCTCTTACATTATATATTGTAGAGAAAAAAGGAGGCAAATCATCAAAAGCATCGAGTTTAATGGCTACATTTCCCCCTAATATTTTATCTGTTTCAAATACTTTTCGATTTTTATCGTTATCTGCATTCAGGCATTTATGAACCTGTGATTTTACTAAAAATTTGTAAGCATCTTCTTTCTGTAAGCCTATAAACAATTCCTTCATTCCTGCAAATTGCATAGGAGGGATAATATAATAGCCGGAATAATCGCTGGTAGTAATAATTACTTCTTTCTGTTTTAGATATTCTAAATGTCTTCCGATAAAATCTATTTCTTTTCCTTTTACTTCACCATCTTCTCTTATCAACACTTTTGGATAGACATCGGTATCAATAAAAACCAAAACTTCCGATCCGGTTAACATGGCTTTAATCAGGGCATAGTTTCTATTGAAGCCGTAAGGAACTTTCATATTTTTTCTAAAATCAGGATAGTCAAGCAAGATATCTATATCCTCATGATGCATACCCATTTGCCTTAACTGTTCTCTTACCTTGTGGACATTATTTATTTGAACAGTAAAAACCTTTACTTTTTTTCTTAAAATTTCCACTAATTTTACATCACAGCTATGAGAATATACTATTATCACGCTATATATTTTATGCCCGTATTTATGTGCATTATCTAAAAATTCTTCTATCGGCTCTAAAGAATTAAAATGTCTGGTAATCATTGCGAAAGATATTTTCATCAAAATAACCTCTTTTTATTCACTTTCATTTTCGGGCGGGATAATTGTTTTTTCATGATTGTCTATTTGTTTATCTAACTTCTTCAGATAATTTACATAGGTTGAACCCAACTCGGTGATAGAGACAACGCCTTCATTCACTTTTAAAAATTCTAAATTTAGAAGAGTTTTTAATAAAGCTTCTTGTTCAGTAAAATCAGAGATTTTCTCTTCCCATACATGATGAAAATTATCCAAATTTACATTTTTAAACTTGTAAAACCAAAATAAGATATATTTTGCCTGTATAACAAGATAAATATCTGCGAATAGAAAACACCATTTAACCCTTTTTACTTGGAGCTCTCGAATATATTCAGTTGCTTCATCGATTAATTTTACCGGGTATATATCTTGTTTGTTTTCTTTCTCTAATATGCTTTCCCACTTCGGATCACGGTAGGTCACTAATGTAGTGAAATTATCATCTGATATAAATTCGAAAAGTTCTTTTTGATTTAACTGTTGAGAATGATATCTTGCTGGATTTTTAAAATCAATCAATTCATTATATAATTCATAGAGAGGTTTTTCATAGAGAAATATGATAAGGATTAAATAAATCATGATAACTGCAACCCAGGAGTTGGTGATTTCTACCAATGTCGCTTTCACCGGCCACCATATTAATAAAAGTATACTACTTATAATAAGAAATAGCACAGATAAAATAATAAAAAAACTAATTCTTCTCATTCTAAAACCTCTTTTCTGAAATTTGTCGCTTTATAGCGACAGTTTTCTAATATTTTTCTTCTGTTGTTTTTTTTTAAAGCAGCTCTTACCAAAATTCTCGTGGAATCAAGTATATTTTTAGACATTAGCTTTATCTTCTTAAAGATTATGATTCGCGAAAAATAATAAATTTCCTTTATATTTATAAAAAATTTATATAATTTTTCATTTTAATATGTCTATTCTTGTTATTTTCTATTTTTATTGCTTTTATTAAATCAATGAATTTACATGTTTATCTATTTTTTGTTAATCAACATTTTATTGCATATGTACGATTGTCCGCTTTTTAGATATTTTAAATCTTTTATATTTATAAAAATCCAAAAATAATCAATAACTGTGCAAAAATATATAAAAGCATTACAGATATCCAGCCTTTTGGTACTTTATATTTAAAATTCCGAAAAGCCAGTAATGTATCAGAAGCAATAAACAACATTGAACCTGCAAAGGGAAGCCAAAATGCAAATCCCTTTATTACCCAAATACGTGCAAAGCTGGCAAAACTCATGAAAAGAATAATATTTAAATAAGCTATTACCGGTATTTTCATAGAGTGAAGATAGGGATTGAGCTTACAAAAAATAGATATGCCATACCAGATATAAGGGATTAACAAAAAATAAAACCATCCGGGAATAACTGATAAGAAAAAAGTTGTTTTTAAAAAAATGACGGTATAAAAAATATGTCCTGTAAGAAAGGAAAGTAAACCGGTAATAAATAATGACTTTTTCTGAGCAAATAATAATAAAAAATCTCCTAAAAAGCAAGAAATTAAAGCAAATATGACTAGTTGATTTACTTTAGTTGCACTTACAATATAAAAAAGAATAAGTAGGGGAATCAATACTGGTTTAGTAAAATATCTTAAGTTGATATTATTACTCTTTACGGCAAAAATATCTCCAACCGCAATAATAATAAAAAATATCATTATTGATATCTTTAAAGTCATATTCAACTCCAATACATTTCACTTATAAAACTTTATTCATACTTTGATAATTACTTCATATTTATAGTAAATAATAATTTTACATCTTTCTTAAAAGCTCTGTAATTAATTTTTTCAAATTTATTTTAATATATTTCTCTATGATTATTTTATTTATTTTCACACTGTTCTAAAATCCAGCCATTTATTATTTTTAAGACCACCGGTGAAATTGTTTCTTCAATCTTTGCATATTCTGAAGGTGCGCCTGTTTGGGCAGTTTGAAAAAGATGATTAAGTCCTGGCAATTCTTTGATAGAATAATTCTGATTTCCACCGGCTTTGAGAGCTTCTTTAATAGCACTGAGATTTTCCTTAGGAGTCACCTGTAGGTCTTTTTCGCCATTTATAGCCAGCACCGGACATTTCACCTTTCTCAAAGTTGGTTTAGGATCATAAGTAAGGAAAAACTTAAGCCAGGGGGATAATAAGCTCTGAAGCTGGGCTTTAAGGTAAACTTTCGGATCACCTATTAATTCTTTTTCCTCATCACTCATTTTTTCCCAATTTTCCGTAAACATTTGACGAAGCTGTTCCTCAGTACTTTTTTTATCTTTTTCCTCTTTTATCACTGAGAATATCTCTTCATTAAACTGACGATTTTTGGTAATATCTTCTTCGGAAGTCCCCATTGCTCTGGCAATTAAAGCACCCTGTAAATATAAAATTTCTTCCCCGGTTAATCCTGTTCCGGCCATTAATATAATAAAAGCTATATCCGGTGATTTTGCAGCAACCATAGGTGCAATCAAACCACCTTCGCTATGACCGATAAGACCAATCTGGTTTAGATTAATTTCTTTTCGAGTCTTGAGATATTCTATTCCTGCCAATACATCAGATGCAAAATCTTCACTTGTTGCCTGAGAAAAATCCCCGGTCGATTTTCCCACTCCCCGATCATCTACTCTAAGGACTGCAATGCCCTGACGAGTCAGATAATCTGCTAATACAAGAAAGGGGCGATGGTTAAATATAGTTTCATTCCGGTCCTGTGGTCCAGAACCGCTAATTAGTAAAACTGCCGGAAAAGGAGCATCGTCAGATGGTAAAGTTAAAGTACCAGCAAGCAAAATTCCCGCATCTTTATTTTCATATATAACTTCTTTTTCTTTATAAGGATAAGGTTTTTTGGGTACTTGAGGCCTAAGGATTTCCACTGCTTTGTCTACCCGCTTAAGCATAAGGGGCAAAGCCTGTCCGGACTGTTTCCACTCTCCCTCAATGACTAAAAAATCTTCACTGACTTTCCCTTCAAAAACGCCTCCCGCAGATTTTACTTCCAGGTGCAAGGTATTGTCTATAAAGAAAATTTCTTCCACGGGGATGTCAGTTACTCCCTGGTCAGGGCTGTCCAAAGTCGCAGTTAGAGTACCCTCTGGATTTTTTAAAATTTTGAAGACAATTCTAAGCTCTGACCCAGGAACTTTCAAATTCCCCTGCCAGATACCTTTAATACCTAAAGGAGAAATAATTTGCTGTTGTGCGGAAACTGTAAAAAATATACTACATATCATGATTAAAATAAAACAAGCTGTACTGTTAAATAATATTTTATAATTCTTTTTCACACTATTTTTACTCCTATTTGTTAATAAAATATGTTTTTTCAATAAATCACTTATTTTTATTTATTCTAAATCCGGAAAAGAATATTTCAATTACGAGCCAAATGCTACGTCGAGCACCATCATTACCGTAAAACCTACCATTAATCCGAGAGTAGCCAAATCCGTGTTTTCACCACGCTGTGATTCAGGAATTAGTTCTTCTACCACTACAAAAATCATTGCTCCTGCAGCAAAAGACAAAGCGTACGGTAGAATAGGTTTAGCAATAATAACAGCATAAGCTCCAATAACACTGGCAATAGGTTCAACAATTCCGGATAATTGTCCATACCAAAAGCTTTTAAATTGTGACATTCCTTCACCGCGAAGAGGAAAAGAAATGACCAATCCTTCCGGAAAATTTTGAATACCGATGCCTACTGCCAAGGCGATAGCTGCCGGTAAAGTAGCTAAAGGGTATCCAGCGGCAACGGCCCCAAATGCTACTCCTACGGCCAGGCCTTCAGGAATATTATGCAAGGTCACAGCAAGAATAAGCAAAGTACTACGCCGAAAAGAAGTTTTTATTCCTTCGGCTTCTTCTATCGGAAAGCCGAGATGAAGATGGGGAAGTATTTTGTCAATTCCCCCCAAAAAAATACCTCCCAGGAGAAAACCTACCATTGGAGGAAACCATACTGGAATGTTCAAATCTTCAGACATCTCAATAGCCGGAGCTAATAATGACCAGTAACTCGCGGCAATCATGACCCCTGCTGCAAAACCCAGCATGGTATCAAGAATTTTTTTATCTATTTCCCTGGTCATAAATACTGTAGCAGCCCCCAGTGCAGTGAGACTCCAGGTAAAAATGCCTGCTAATAAAGCCTGAATCACAATAGGAAACTGTTGTAAATATGCTAACACAATTTAACCTCCTCTCCGTTCAACTTTATTGATCACAGAAACTGGAATATTTACTCTTCAACTGCTTGTTTCGTTTATATGTCTACTTTTTTT
>CAZMLS010000063.1:0-10386 GCA_964567215.1 uncultured Atribacterota bacterium
TCTTCAAGCCAATGCATATCAGCATAAGTTGGAATATAATCATTTATCATGCCTTGTTTCCATCTTTTATAATTTTGCCATCTTGAGTTTTTGATTGGGCTTTTTTTTTAAATGCTTCTTTACTTGCTTTTACTACTGAAATCAGAACAGGTATATCAATTATAGCTGCCAATATCCGCGACAGATTTTCCGTTGTTAAAATCCTTAAAAAAGAAACTTCATCCTGCCCTATTTTGTAATTAACGGCTAATGCGGCAATTGCAATATCCCATCTTGCTTTTAATCCTATTGGTTCAGCTGCATTCTCTTTTGGAAGCATTCCTTGCTCCCGCTGGAACTCTATCCATAATTCATCCGCTTTCTTTCCTAATTGCGCAAATTTGGGAAGTATCTCCTGCACTAATTCGCCGTTAGGTCCTAAAATAAGAGATTGTGGGAGTGTCGTTCCCTGTGGGAATATCCTTGCAGCTGGTACAAGCCATTCATTGCCGTCTTCAAGTCTTGTTAAATGCCCGTCAATAAGCTCTTTCCTCTGCAAATCTATTGGCTTTGGAGGATTTTCCTTCTCCTTTCCGATCCAGAACTTCTTAGACATACTCTCCTGCCAGTCCTGTTTCTCTGGGAAATACCCGACTTGAGGTGTTTTTGCCTCCGGATTAGAAGATTTTATGACAATTATTGCTCCGGATTTTTTGGTCGGACCTAAACTTGTGGATCTAAAATCAAAAGATGATGACCCAAAAACAGGGTTTAATCCTGCTTTACTTATATCCTCTTTACTCGCAGATTGAAGCGTAGGTATAAAATATAGAAAGCCACTCATTATTCTCCTTTCTTATTTTATTTATACTGCAACAATCGCAGTAGCTGTATTTATAGCCATGATATCATTAGAGAGGTCAGAAGTAGGTGTTATCTTTACCTCTGACATTTGAGGAGCATCATGTCCACCGCTTATAGTATTAACCATAATCCTGCCCTCATCGATTGCGAAGGATATATGCTCTTCTGTTGCATCAGCTACTCTTGTTCCACCCTCTGCTATCTTCCTCAGATATATAAGGCTATCTGTGGCATCTTGTGCCATTCCTGAAAGCCCAAAGGTATTCAGGCTAACAACATCAAGAGTTCTGATTGTAATAACAGGCTTTCTGGACTGGATGCCTACAAAAGTCGGCCATACCTGACCATCTGCGCCCTCAACAAGCTCTGTTAGACCGAAATCAATCGTTATATCCTGAATTCCCGCCAAAGCAACCCCATTGATTTGTACAGGCCCGCAAGTGAAAAGCTCATCAACAACCGGTGACCCGCTCAATGCTTGACTTGTCTCAATAATAATCGGGTCATTTGTTAGATCGTAAACCGCCAGAGCCTCAAATGTGAGATTGGCAATGCCGTCATTAGGTGCCGACAAAGAGCGAGGTAATAATAAACCCTTTGTCATTGTCATTTTTATATGATTTGAACCGCTTGTTCTTGTTCCGCCTTCTGCTACTTTCTGAAACCAGAATTCAGCTCCATCAGCTGCTATTTCAAGCCCGCTTATCCCGCATTTTGCCAGAATTGTTGCTAATTTAGTTGACGTGAAGCCAACTTTAGGATTCTGGCTCTGTACAGCCACAAAAGTAGGATCAACTCTACCATCCGCTCCTTCCAATATCTCATTAATCGCTGTATCGATATTAAAATCAGTTACCTGGTCAATAAGTACATCTCCTGCTCCAGCTGTCATATTCACCGCATATAGTACATGAACATCCATTTTCTACCCCCTTTTTTTAAAATCTTTTTGTTTGTGTTGTTTTTATTGCATTTATTCTTTTCGTCATCTTCTTATCCAGCCTGCGCGCAAAAACAAGAACCTCTGGTTGAACTACTCTTGTTACTTCATCTGCTTTGTGAGGCTGGTTATAGTCTTTTCTATATTGATATAGGTATCTGGGACCAGTCAATCTACCCACGGCTTTTTTGGAAGTCCCTGATATAGCGATTCTTCTCTCGAGCAATCTTTTCATGTCACCACTATAAACAAGAGGATTATCATGATGAAATTGTCTAATTTTCTTCTTCATATGGGTGGAAGAACGCTCCTTATACTTATAATCCCTCGCCCCTACCTTAGTAAAATGCCTTGGCAGATATTTCTCATGCCAAAAGTCAACAATCTCCCGCAATTGCTCTTTTAGAATGAGCCTGAACGCTTTTGCTTTTACCTCCGGACTGCCTCTGTATGTTATAACTCCTCTTAGCATTAAATCCCCCACATTATATCAAAAACAATCTGATAATAATCGCCTTCAGTTGCCTTCTCATCAGGGTCGCTTCTCATTGGCCCTGCTTTTTTTCTAAATTCTGTAATTGCTAAATATGTGTTTAGCGCTGAAATTGTTTTCATATCTTTTAAAATTGCTCCTATTGGATTGGTAAATTCAAGCTCTGCATCTTTATAATGGCTTTTATCTCGATAGGCTTCTTTAATATCTGCCTCAAACATCAATTGCAAGCTTCCTGAATCCTGAAACCAATTCCTCGCTCCACCGGCATTAACCATACTCCCCCATTCATCGCCCTGGCCGATCAATGCAAATGGCCTATCAAAATCATCCCCATCAACAGCAACAACATATATCTTTGCTTTAGCTTCCTCTACTGTATCCGCATCAACCCAGGTCTGAAAAGAGGCGCAATTTGCAATTACTGTCTGCAAATTTGTCAGCGGTAAGCTTAAAATGCCTGTTGGTGTTTCTGCCATTTTTTAAATCCTCTTTATCCTATAACTTTCACTACTTTTTTCTTTTGCCTTAATTCTTTTAACTCTCAAACTTATCATCCCCATTCCCTGCAGTAATGATATTTCGCCCGTCCTTCCTGAGCTTACTTCCCATATTTCCCCGTTACGAGTAACCTTGTCCTCAAGTTCTGGACTTTCAATCCCTCCTGAGGCGGATGTTGAAATAGTAATTGTTGCTTCTTCCCGATTAAACCTACCATCATCCTCATAATCAGCTTCTTTTCCCTCTGTTCTAAAAATAGCCTTGATTGTTGAAGGAGATCCTACTGATGGAGTATATGTAATCTCCTCAGCAAATTCATCCGTATTTAAAAATACATCAACAACATCAGTTGCTATTTGTTCTTTAAAACTCATGTTAAGTCTCTATTTTTCTGCTCTTTGCTTCTTCTAATATTGCTTCTACAAGCCCATCCTCAAATTTCTTTCTGCTTTCCGGATTCTCTAATACTTTATGCAATGTTCGCCTCCAGGTTTCAGAAAGATTCAGGTCTTCTCTGTTTTTATGAAAAACCTTCTTTAAAATCTCGGCGAAATTAATATTTTTCAAAATCTCCTCTAACATTATCTATCTCATGACACCATAAATAATTAATCCTGTAACTATTGAACTTAATATAGTAATGAGGGCAGTAGCCCATCCAGGAAGTCTACTTAATATTACTTTTTCAAAATTAGTTAATCTTATATATATAGAATGAAGATGATTATCTTTTATGTCTAACATAAAACCTTTAATGTGTCCTACTTCTGTTTCTATTACTGCTAATCGTTCTCCTGATGTTTTATTCTTTAACGGCATCACTTATCCTTTCTTCGGATTTTTCCTCAATTATAGGCTCTGGCTGCACTTTGACTTGATCGAGTTGAATGACCTTATTTATGTTATCAGCTGTAATTCCTTTGGCGCATATACCCTCTAAAAGAGTATATCCCTGCTTTCTGAGTTTTCCATTGATTGCTTTTGATTCAGTTAAAATAATTTTAACAGTCTCTTTTGACATAATGTTCTCCCTAAATAACTTCACAGCAGCAGGGATGTCGTTATTAACACCCCTGCGTTCTGTGCTTTCCCATTATGACAATGTTGCTAACGTAGCAAACTGCCAATATCCATACCCAACATTCCTAATGGTTTTCACACCATAAAGATGTCGGTTGTTCTTGAACTCTTCCTCAGATCCCTCGGCAATAGCTGACATTTCAACGTCAACCTCATTTTGTTTGATAAATGCCTTTGTTCTGCCATCTGTTCTATACACGGCCAACTTAGTTGTCCATGTCAGTCTTGGATTGGCAACTACGCTGATATCAACTTCCGCATCCTTCAGCGGATTATCAACTGTACCAGTCCCACTATTTAACAGATTGCCGCGAACTGCCTTTATGGCCGCTCCCCAAAATGCAACAGGAACCATTACCAGAAACTTCCTGGCATTTGCGTTCATTGGTTCGCCCTGATCATCCTTAATAGAAAACTGATGCTGTATCATCTTTAAGAGTACATTCGCCATTTCTATCGCTGTTGGATTAGTTGGGTCAGTTACATTCAGCTCACTATAATCACCAGCTACCAAATCATTAGTCTGTGCTCCGCTGTCGCCTTCCTCATGATCGGTATCAAAGAAAAATTCCCCATCATAACAAACCGCAGCTTCACCAGCCAGGATCAAGGTTGTTAGAAGTTTTGCCCAATGCTCATCCACTCTATCTGCCAATTCCCCGATTCTAACCCCTATTTGGGTTGTTTTATCCCTGCGAAGATCATCTACTGCAATTTCCAATGTTGCTTCAAATGTCTTGTTTTCAATAGTGATCCCGTTCTCTCTTAATCCCTTTGCGAGTCTTCCACCAATCCATTCACGCAAAGCCGGAGCCATTCCTAACCATTTATAGGTTTCGGAAGGTTGGTCTGATTTGAACTCCATACCAACCTGGCTAGTCCACGATTTCCCGGTAACCGCTTCCAACATGTTGAAAAAAGTTCCGATTATCGCCCTACTTGAAAGTCCTTCTAGTCCCATTTGAATTCACCTCCCCTTTATTTTATTTTTATAACGATCTTAATTGTACGCCTTCAAAATAGACCACGCACTTAGTGCTGGAAATCCATCTGGTAATTCTACCAATAGAACTTGCGCCCGATGAGTTCAAAGTGAAAGTATTATCATCAGTTGCATAGACAGTTTCCCCTACATCGCCGACACCAGTAACGCCAACGACCGTCAGAACAGCTTTGCCCTTCTCTCTTAGATTAACTTTCTCAGCTCCGGCAATTCCGTCAGAATTGTCTATCTTCCTCGCACAAAACCCCACAAACGGATCTTCTGCCACTAAAGGTCTTATATATCCACTCCCATTATCACCCAGAGCGCTCCCCTCATAAAGGATATCAGCTGCAATAACTGGCAAATCGTTTAAATCGCCTATCTCGTAGTCTCTAATTGAATCTTTTGCTAATGTAGTCATTTCTTTTCCACCTCCCCTTATTTTTTATTTTTATTTCTTGAGTATTTTAACCGATTTTCTTGCGTCTGCTTTCTTAAAAGCAATATAAGCCTCTTCTGTCCTGAACTCATCTCTTATCGCTGAGTCCTTTTTCCAGTCCTCTTTGCACTGATCCTCTAATGACAGTTCTTCTTCGCCCTCTTTCTTCTTTTCAGGATTATCGCCAGCCCCCTGTGATTCAGGTGCATTGACTGTCAAATCAACAATTCTCTGGTCCTTGAACTTACTGAGTGCTTCATCAGCAGTATCGCCGTCCTTAATTGCATTGTTTGCTAGTTCGCTCATTCCTTCATAAGGTATCACTGCTTTTTGAATATCAACAACTCTCTTTCTTTCTAATTCTACCCCGGCAGCATTGCCATCTTTCAGCGCTTCAACCTGAATTGCATCCACCAAATCAGATCTATCTGCTTTTAATGTATCCAGCGTTAGTTCGCTCATTTCCATATCTTTCACCTCCCCTTTGTTTTGATTTTTACTTTGTTTTTCTTGTCCCGGGCCAGGCCTTTCTTCTCTTCTCATCTGACCCCCGCATTCAGAACATTTTAAGATATTACAATGTTCTTCTGATTCCATTTTATGACCGCACTTAATACAAGAACATTTGAATTTTTCTGCAAATTCATCCCGATTGTTTGCATATCTCTGCAGAAAACTTATCGTTTTATCTATCGCATCGGGGTTACTAAGAAATTTATCTAAAAACTCTGTCATCCCTGCTGACAACTTAACACTATCACTAAAGAAATTTCCAAACATCCCCTCATTTGCAGCAGGATCATCAACAATATCAACTCCTGTCAATTTTTTAGGTCTTATTAAAGGTACTAATGTCTCTCCTTTTTCGTCTTTTGATAGACTACCATCCTCTTCCTTGCGATATTCTTCATCCCAATAAACCACCATAGAAGACCCAAAAGCATCTGGATCGCTTTCTCCTAAATCCATTGCATAATTAGCTAAATCTCCATTCGGAGTTTTATACGCAGTTTTATCCAGGTGATCATCTGCTAATACTGCTTTGCTATTATCACTTAACCTAAAATCCCTGACTCTTCCAAGAAATGTTCCAAACGCAGTATTGCTCATATTAGGATGACCATATCTTGATTTTATTCCTATTTTTGACGCATTTCCAAGTTTGATAATTGTCTTCAAGCTTTCTTCGTCAAATTCTCCACGTCTATCCTTTGTCACTCCTAACTCTACGACCTTAAAACCATAAATAATTCCTTTTTCTCTATCTATCTTCCCGTCCTCCATGCCCCGAGTTACATCGGACCGAAATAGTTTATTTTTCATTTCTCTTATCTCCCCCTATTTTTAATTTCAAAATAATGTTTTTAGGCATAGCCATCATATTCCCAGCCAATGTTATAATCTTTAATATTTTAGATTCTGGTTTATTTGCCGTCTTTTTCTTCTTCATCTCCATCCTTGATTATCTGCTCTACTTCTTTTTCATTCTCTGGATCGATTTCCGGACTTGTTAATCCAAGATCCTTTCTCTTGTTCTCTTCTCTTGCCCTCTGTTCTAATATCTCTTCCCAGTCTTTTCCCTGGCTGGCAGCAACATCAGCCAAACTTGAAATATTATTGTCAATGGCTTCCTTAGATGCCTTGACTTCTTTGAGAGGATCTACCCATGACCAACCCGGAGCAATCCATTTAGTTCTTAGCCAATCAAGCCTCTTCTCGTAAAAATTTTTAATTGGCAATTCACCATTTAAAAAAGCCTCTTCTAAAAGTAGTTCGTACGTTGGTTGACCAAATCTGGATGCATGCCATACTTGTCTGCATATAAAATATCTACGCGCTTCCAATAGAGCGGCTCTTGCGCTTGAATAATTGGTTTTTGAAAAATCCTTTGCGGTCACTTCATAGGGCAATTCTAATCCTGCGCCTATTGATCTAAGCATTCTATTTACAAATGGATCAAACATTCCTGTTGGTTGTTCAGGTTTAAGACTTGTCGCTTTTTCTCCTGGTGCTAAATAATCAACAAGCCCTGGTTCTATTTCTTCGACACGCTGACCACTCGCATTGGTTTTACCTGGTGCATTATAAGCCGCATCATAAGGATTGGTTTTTTCTATAAATATAGAAAAACAAGCTGCAATTCTGGCTGTAACTAATGTCGCTTCCATATAACTAGCCAGATCTTTAAACATTGTCATTACAGGTGCGAAGAAAGGCACTCCACGGGTTTGCCCAGGCCTTAAAACAGAATAAAGATGGAAAACATTGAGCATTCCAAGCTTATTTCTTGCTGGTATTCTTGTGAATTCATTAGAATTTGGAGTCCGTAGCCTCAATGCCATATCCCCTGGATGTGTTTTTCTAATATAATAAGCAACAGGTTGTCCTCTTTCCCCGATTTCAACGCCATCTCTGATTTTTTTATCGCCTCTTTTATCCAATGGAGTAGCTAATCTATCTGATTCTATCACTTCTAACGCCAGCTTATATGGTCTATTTTTGCCCTTTAATCTTAATGGAAGAACTATTGCCTCGCCATTCTCTAGTATCTGCCTATCAACTAATTTTTGAATTTCATAAAAACTCATTCTCTCTGTAGAGTCAGCATAAGGCAGCCATTTTTCCCATACTCGTTCTGCTCTCTTTTGAAATTCATTCGCCGTTTTATCATCTATTCCCAAACTATCTTTATCCACCCTTGACTGAGGTTTTATTCCAGTACCAATAACATTTGTAGTCATTGTTGTTGTAATTCCCGCAGCAATCCCATTGTTGCGGTTTAAATCCCTACTTCTTTCGCGCAATTCAGGTAAAGCAGAGAGTAGGTCCTCATCAGCACTTCCACCACCAGGAACCCAATCCGAGTTCAACCTGTTTTTCCTAGCACCTTTATAGGAGGAACTAAAAGCAAGTTTTGAAGCCTGACGATATGCTTTGCGATGCGCTTCTGCGCGTGGAGAGAAAAAACCTATAAAACCATCTACCTTTTCTGAAAAAGTTGTTTTCTTTTTTGGGGTTTCTTTAAGCATAACACTCATGATGGATCCTTAAAGCCCGCATAATTGCGAGTCCCTTGCTCACTTGATACCTCTGCCTGTAATCCTGCCCTCATATCCATGAGGTCTTTAAGTGATATGTATTGTAAGTTGCGTCCGCCTATTGAATATGAATCCACAGCTCCCCCATTAAGACGAGCATATATTGCATCATTAACCGCATCCAGCATTTCCTGCTTGGTAGCTGCCATAGTTTTCCTCTTTTTTAAACTATATATTATATGTCAATAGAAAAAAAGGGGGTCGTTCCTATGTTATAGGAATAATTACTCGGGGGGGTCGGTTTCGACAGACTTAAATCGATATTTACAGTCTTTGCATATATGATATCGTATAGGCGGTTTACTTGTATGGCATCTTACATTCTTGCTGTTACATTTAGGGCATCTAATAGGAAAATATAATACTCCATACTCAATATCTTCTGTTGGCGGTCTTCCAACGGGCTTTGGTTCTTCCTTGTTCTCCCTTTCTCTTCTGGTTTTAACCCCGTCTAACCATCCCTTTTTCCTTCCTACCCACGATTCAGCCAATTTTTATTACCCCGTTTGATCCAGTTTGATTGTTCTCCATTTATAAAACCATTGCTTTTCCTTGGTTGATATACCTCTTGCTTCTCTTCTTCTCTCATTGCAGATACATGCAGCATATCCGCTGCTGCTATAGCTCCTACCTCGCAATCAAGATAATGATTTGGCGCGCCCGGAGATATCAATGTCCATTCTTCTTTAGCTCTTCCGGTTTTACGATCACGCTCTATTTTTTTATGCTCAGCACAGAATTGTCTTAAATAATCTTCAGATGGATTTTTAAATAAATGCCACTGAGTAGGATCTCCTGGCTCTGCATGTACTATGCGATTAATTTTGTTTTTATAATGCGAAGTGTCTAAATGAAATAAAGACAATCCGCCTTTAATTATTGCTCCCGTCTGAGGATGCCTATCAATACTACTAACCTTATATGGAGAAGTTATTATATGGTCCCTTCCTTTAGTTGGCCTCGCAACATCCCTCCATTGCCTACAAACCTCATAGACCTCATCAGTCCTATATCCTGAATCAATACAGCTTAACCTAACACTTAGCGGCTCAACTCCCTTTATATTTGTCTTCGCCTTTGGATATTTTGTTCTAAAAAGTATTGCAATCATATCTTCCCATGATTCCACACGACAAGCCCTGATAAGCCATGACTCCTCGCTATAACCCCATCCTCGTATAACTATATAAAAATGGTCTTTTTGCACATCTACGCCGGCTGTAAGAACTAATGCGCCAGGAGGCACTACTCCTTCCTCATGTTCACCAGCTAATTTAATAAGCACCTCAGGCTTTGATTCTCCTGCCTTTTCCTCCCAGAGTTCGGCTAACCATGAATTGACAAAATTCATCAGAAGTTCAATATAACCCTTTGATCGTATAAATTCTGCAGCGACATCGCTCCATGAAACCCACGGAGAATATAATGCATTGAACCAAAAGCCCGCTCTAGTGGTTTTTGGCCGCTTGCCCGTTATGGTCCCATCCGGCTTTATTTTCTGCCCCTCAGCTAACCAAACACCATGATTAAGCATCTTGGATTTTTCTTCATCCTTAATATGTCTTTTACAATTTTCGCATTCATACCATGCCAGCTTTTTATCTCTTATAACTTCAGGGTCCCTTTCCCCCTCTGGATAATGAACTCCAGGCCGAAAATTCAACACTTGATAATGTCCGCATTCAGGGCATGGTACATAATATCTTCGCTGATCTGATTTTTCATATTCCCTGAATATATATCCCTCTCTGGTTGTTGGTGTGCTGACTTTCACTATTTTACGATTCCAAAATGTCCTTGTTCTCTCGGTTGCCAGTTGTATTGGATCCGCTTCTTTCCCTGAGAATTTGGGGAATTTATCAACTTCATCAAAGAATAGATATCGGATTGGCTTTGATGCTAACCCTGCAGGGCTATTGCTGCCTGTAAAATATAAGACCATCCTATCTAACTGAAATTTCTCTTTAGTTATATCATCCAGGTTCTTTGTTTTATGTTTTACTAATG
>CAZMLS010000064.1:0-4089 GCA_964567215.1 uncultured Atribacterota bacterium
ATTTTATCGCACTGTTTGGTGCGTTTTCGGATACTTTCGTTTCACCGAAAATAATTAAAAGGGTGGATTTCGGTAAGGTCAATTGCTGATTTTCACCAAACATCAGCTCTCTGAAGTAAATGGTCTTCTTACTTTTCCCTTTTACTGTCTCTTTTAAATATTATATTATTGTCAATATTATAGTTTTACCCTATCTCAATGTCAAAATTTATTTCAAATTATCTTTTACAAAGTATATTTCTTACATCTTTCTTAAATAGTTCATTATCATGAGAATATATCTAAATCATGTAAACTATGATCATCTCTTTCTTTTCCTCTTGCTCAATTTTTATTCATAAAATGTTTTATTTGTTTTTTAAATCTCAGTATCTTGATTAGAGATCATATTATTTTATTTAAATTAGAAAAAACCTATTGACTTTCAACTGACTAGTCAGTAAAATGGAGTTTAGCTTAGAAAATAAGGGGAAAAATACTATGATGAAAAGAATGACTGATTTTGTTGCCAAAAACGCTTGGCTGATTTTGATAATAACTATTATTATCACTATTCTGGCCGGCTCACAATTAAACAAATTAACTATATATGATGATATTACTAAATATATGCCTGCGGATGATCCTGATATTGAGTTTTATAATGAGATTGTTGATAAATTTGGCGGTTCTCAGTCAGAAATGGCAGTCATCTCCCTGGAATATGAAGATCTTTTTCAGGTAGAAAATCTAAAAAATGTAAGAAATATTATCGATGAATTAAGTGAAACTTCCTATATAAAATCCGTTACTTCCTTTTTAAACATGCCTGAAATTACAAGCACTGAATTTGGATTGGAAGTCAAAGATTTAGTTGAAATATTCCCTGAAAACAACGAAGAAGCCAAGAAGCTTAAAGACAAGCTTCTAAAAAATAGCATGGTAAAAGGAAAATTTGTATCCGCTGACGGAAATGTCACCTTATTAATTATAGAATTAAAAAAGGGATATTCTGGAAGCGAACTAAAAAATAATTTAATCAACATTATTGAACCCTTAAGGGGAAATGCAACAAAAATATACTATTCCGGTTTACCATTTATGACTGCAGAAATCACAGAAAGTTCCCGGAGTACCATAGGGTTAACTATTGTCGCCATCGTTTTGATGCTTTTTGTCCTCTTCTTCTGCTTTCGAAGCATCCTCGGAGTCATATTACCCATTATTGTTGCTTTTATATCTTCGATTTGGGTTTTAGGATTAATTTCTTCTATCGGTAGAAATGTCACTATGGTTGCTGCCATCTTACCGGTTATTATGATATCTCTGGCCACTGCCTATGGTATTCATTTTGTCAGTCGTTATTATGAAGAAAGATATCGTTATGAACCACCTAAAGCAGTCAAAATGACTTTCCGACATACTTTTTTACCCATATTAATGAGCGCTTTAACGACTATGGCCGGTTTTATGTCTCTTTCTGCAGCCATCGTAAAACCCATTACTGAGTTTGGTATTTTTTCCACCCTGGGAATATTTTTTGCGTTTATCCTTGCAACTTTTTTCCTGGGTTCTTTTTATAAACTTTTCCCTCCTCCTAAAATACATAAGAAATTTTCTTCCCATTCTAATGATTTAGTCAGTAAATTACTAAAACTCGTTTTTTATTTGGTATCAGAAAAAAAGAAAATGGTTGTTGTCATTGTATTGGCCATAGTTTTAGGAGGAATCGGTTTCGCTACGCAGATCGTATCTGATTCTTCTATGGAGTCAAGATTGGGAGAAAATAACCAAATCACAAAAACTTTAAATTATTTCAAAGAAAAATTTGGAGGAGTGGATACACTTTATATTTACACTGAAGCTAATAATGTTAAAAATCCTTACGTCCTAAGGCAAATAAAAAAAGTTGAGGATTATTCAGAACGACTCCCTTCACTGGCAGAACCCTCTTCAATCAGCGATTTCTTAATTGACTTGAATGATGCCATGGAAAATAAAAAGATCATCCCGGCAAATGAACAAAAAATTGATAATCTCTGGTTTCTTGCCCAGGATAATGAATATATTACTTCTATGGTTGGAGATGAAGACAAAGATACATTGGTATCTTTAAAAGCTAAAGAAATGATGTCAGGTGCAATAGATTTATCTATTGCTAAAATAAGAAAATTTATAGATGTTATTCCTAAAAAAGTAAAACAAGTAGACCTAACATTGTTAGAAAAAGAAGAACGCAGCAAATATTACCCATATCTCGTGGATGAAATTATTTCTTCGCTTCAGGCCAAAGGTATAGAAATAAAAAATATTGAACAGTTCAGGAACGAATTGATTCAATTGTCTGCTCAGCCCATGAATGAATTTGAAAGAAAAGACCAGGTATTTATCTCTGAAATTCTATCTCTATCTTCTTTGGAAATTGAAGATCTAGGCTTAACCAAGGAGGAAATTTCACCTTTACTTACATCTTATATTCAGAATGAGCAAACTGCTGATTTTTTTATAAATGAACTAATAAATCAAATAGATTTATTAGAAGATGATGCTCTTTATTTACTGGAAATTCTGGAAGACTCCCGCAATACAGTCAGAGAAAGAGAAAAAATTAAAGTTGCACAATTAAGGGCAGAAGAATTTTTAGGTAACCAATTAACCGATGAAGATAAAGATATATTATGGTATTTAACCGATAATGTAGCTTATGTTCCGGATAGTAAAGGAAATATCGAAATCTCATTCCGTCTTAGCGGAACACCGGTTATTACAGATCGGTTAAACAGCAGTATATATAGAGGGCAGATAAGAAGTATTATTCTTGCTTTTTTAATGGTATTTGCTATGCTGGTCATTCAATTTAAATCATTCAAAGTGGGATTTTATGCCATTATTCCTCTTTTCTTAACGGTTCTTACCGCAGGTGGTGTCATGGGTATGTTTCATATACCGTTAAATATATCTACCATGATGGTTGCAAGTATCGCCATAGGAGCAGGAATAGATTATACTATACATTTTATATCCCGATATAAAAATGAATTAAAAAGCAAAGAAAGAACAGATGCGCTAAAAACAACTCTAACCGGAACAGGGAGAGCAATTATTTTTAATTCAATATCAATTGCTGCCGGTACTTTTGTGCTTATCTTTTCCGATATCAAGATGATGGGAGATTTTGGTCAATTGATTGGAAGTGTTATGCTGGTAAGTGTTATTTATACCTTATTACTTCTTCCAATATTATTAGATAAAATCGATTTTAAAATAAAAAAGGAGTCAAAATAATGAAAACAAAAAAAATATTTTTTGCTATGATGCTTGTTTGTTTGTTTATTCCAGGCGTCATAGCCTACGCTGGAACAGAAACAACGCTTACCGTAGACCAAATTATGGACAAAATGGATGAAACGGAGCCTAATTATACTACACAAAAAACCATTTCTGAGATGATTCTTATTGATAAGGATGGAAAAGAAGAAATCAGAGAAATGATCATGTTCTCTCAAAAAGTTGAAAATGATCAAACAAATACACTTGTAAGATTTCTTTCTCCTAAATCAGTAAAAGGAGTAACTTTTTTAAATATTAATGATGGAGAAAAAATATACTTATTTATGCCTGCTTATAATAAACCCAGAAGAATTGCCGGGTCTTCCAAGGGTGATGAATTTATGGGAACAGGCCTCTCTTATGAAGATATGAGTATGGATTACGAAGATGAAGAATACGAGAAAACATTACTGGAAGAAACTGATGATAAATATATCATCGAAGTATTACCGAGTGATGAAGATTCATCCTATGAAAAAATCATTCTTCATGTGGATAAAATAAATTTTTATGCTAGAGAAGTAGAATTTTATGAAACGATAAATGAATTGACCAAAACTTTAACCATCAACAAGATAAAAATTGACGATAAAGACAAAGTTACACCTATGGAGATAGAATTTACTGATATGGAAGAAGAAGATAAAACTAAGATAGTCATGAAAGAAATAGAATATGATATCGAATTATCATCCAGTTTCTTTAGTATCAGGACATTATCAAAGCCGACTCTCTAAAAACAGTATATAGTATGTAGTATTTAGTATATAGTAAAGAAAA
>CAZMLS010000064.1:4189-10370 GCA_964567215.1 uncultured Atribacterota bacterium
CGGAAACCAACCATCCCGCAGGACAGGCGTCTCGCCTGTCACTATACGCTAAACGCTATTGCGCGATACTCGATACAATTAAATGAATGGAGGAAAAACATGGTAAGAAAGAGAAATATTTTTTTAATGATATTGATCATCTTGATATTTTCAACGTCTGCTTTTGCTTTAGATTTTTCGGGAAATTTAACTTACACCGGAGAGTATAATCTAAGTGATCTAAATTTAAATAATACTTTGAATTTAGATCTCAATTTTGTGCATAATTTTTCCGATGAGGTTTTTGCAGAAGGAGATTTAATTATTAAATATAGCGATAAATCCATGAATCCTATCATGGTAATCCCGGAAGAATTATATATCGGTGCCTATGAACTGATTCCTAACTCAGATCTAAAAGCAGGAAAATTAATCATTAGCTGGGGTTCTGCAGATATGCTAAGTCCTTTAGATAATTTCAATCCCCGACCTCCCGGAATGTCTTTTACGGATATGAGTCAAAAAACGGGAGTATGGGCAGCTAACCTCACTTACTATTTTGATGATATTACTTACTTGCAAGCCATCATTCTTCCCTCTTTTGTTCCTGCTTATGTGCCGGAGCAATATGAAGAGCAATTATATCTTTCCATATTCAACCCTCAATTTCAAGCGCAAGACATAGAAATAGAATCGGTAAATATTAACCACTCCTTACCGGAAAACCCCGCTTGGGGTTTAAAATTAGGCAGAAGTTTCAGTTCCTTTGATGCTGCAATCAGTTATTATAACGGATATTACTTTAACGGCTACCCTGAAACCATAGAGCCCGTTTTTACAACCTCCGGAACAACATTGAATTTAGGATTAAGTTATCCTAAAAAAAGTGTTTTCGGCTTTGAATTTCAGGGAGATTTTCCCGGAATCGAAGGGGCGACTTTAAGAGGTGACTTGGCTTACATCACTCCCCAGCCCTGGCAGGTTCAGGGGGAAGACGTCTTAAAAGACTCTTACCTGAAAGCAGTCATCGGAGCCGATTATACCACATCTTTCAACCTATATTTAAATGGCAATTTTATCTGGGGATTTGTCACTGAGGAAGGAGATCAATGTTCTCCTTATTTTTCCTTAAATGCCAGACAGGAATTAGAAAATAGTAAACTGACCCCCGAATATATAGGCATCATCAGTCTCAAGGATGGTAGCATGCTAAATTCTCTCGGTGCCAGTTATAATTTCACCGATGACTTTTCACTTACTTTTTCTTATGTGTCCATTTTAGGAGGGCAAACTTCCAAGCTGGGCCAGATAGGAAGTGCGGCAGGGTTATATCTGAAAGGAGAGTGGGCGTTTTGAAAAAAATGAAAAATAAGAATAAGAGAGAAAAAATATTAGAAGCTGCTCTGGAAATATTTTTTAAAAAAAGTTTTTACGAAGCGACCATGGACGAAATTGCTCAGATTTCAGGAATAAAAAAACCAACCATTTACTATTATTTTCCTTCTAAAATAGAACTGGCTTCTCAACTTCTAGAAATAAATATAAAAAATATTTTTGGAAAGATTGATGAAATTATTATTTCCACGGATAATATTAAGGAACGGGTTAGAATAATTACAGATTTCTATATAAATCTTTCAGAAGAAAATTTTAAATTTTTTATAACCATGCAAAGAATCGGCTATGATTTTATGCAAAAAAAAGAAAGTAAAAAGAAAATTAACCTGTTTTTTGAAAAATTATCAGAAAGACAAAAAAGGGCAGGTATTTTATTCGGTGATGTTATTTTATCTTCGGGAAAAAAAATAAGCGGAAATATATTTATATATTCCATGATTGCCGCTTTAGGAAGAGTGACTTTTGAAACGGTATCTCATGGGAAGAAGCCAGAAAAAGAAAAACTTTTAGACATTAGGGACATTTTTATTGCTTCTGTTAAATGAATGAGTCGTTAGCAGAAATGTAGTTTACTTTTGCTTAAAAAAGAAAAGCTTTTAATCATTAGAGATATCTTCATCGCCTCAGTGAATTAAGTATTCTTTTCCTTGCTCCCGTAATATAAATTCGCTACTGCAATAATTGAGACACTCACTATCAGAATAAAAGAGATTGCGTTTATAACCGGTGTTGAGCCGTCCCTTACCTGTTGATATAAAATTATAGGTAGTGTGGGTTGTGAACTAATAAGAAAAGTCGTAGTATTAAAATTTTCAAAGGACATAAGAAATGCAATGGCGGCTCCTCCTATAATTGAAGGCTTGAGATATCGAAGTGTAATAAGCCGGATAACTTCAAAACGGTTTGCGCCAAGATCGGATGCCGCCTCTTCAAGTGCCCGATCAAATTTTTTAAGTCTTGCAGAAATAGTCATCGTTACAATAGTGGTTATAAACGAAAACTGTCCAAGCACTATAAGCCAGAAACCCGGCCTGAGTATTTTTATATCAATTCCAAAAGTATTCTCAATAAATAATCCAACTGTAGTAGAAAATAATAATATGGATATGCCAAGGATTACTCCGGGTATTACCAGAGGGGCAATCATCAGAAAATATAAAGCACCTTTAAACTTGAAATCTTCCTGTTCAAAGAGAAAAGCAGCCATAGTTCCTACAGCAACTGAAAGTATAGAAACTGAAATTGCAACTTTAAAGGAAGTTGCAATAGCTCTTAAATTCATTTTGTCATAAAATAGTCCTGTTTTTTCAGGCCCTTCTCCAAAAAACCAGGCAAGAGTAAATCCTTTCCATGGCAAAGAAGGAAACATGGAGTTGTTAAATGCAAGAATCATGGTTACAACAAGCGGAGCAAATAGAAAAACAAAATAAAGAAGGGTAAACAATCTGAAACCTGATAAATAACTTTTAGAGTTTGGTAATGTGCGTATCATTTGATCACCTTCCTGAAATCCTGTTTTGTTAATTTCAATGCAATCCATATTATAATTGAAGATAAGACTAACAGTAGAAAGCCAAATGCAGCTCCCTGATTCCAATTAAAATAAGTTATTATCTGGTTATATATCTGTTCAGTAAACCATAGAGAATTTTTACCACCCATAAGCTTGGGAGTTAAATAGCTGCCAAGAACCAGCATGAATACAATGATACTTCCGGACATAATTCCAGGCATTGAGTAGGGAATAATAATTTCACGCCATATGGCTATCTTCTTGGCACCCAGGTCGTAGGCTGCTTCGATAAGAGAATCATCAAGACTTTCCATTACACCAATAATTGGTATAATCATAAAAAGCATCGATGTATAAACCAGTCCCATTATCATAGTAATATCATTATAAAGCATCTCTATGGGCTGCTTAAACAAACCTATTCCTACTAAAAAATGGTTAAGAACACCGCTTTCCCGTAAGAGAATCATCCACCCGTAAACCCTGATTAGTTCACTGACCCAGAATGGAACCAAAAGAAAAACCAGCAATAATCCCTGTAACTTTAAATTAACAACTTTTGTAATGAAAAAGGCGATGGGGAGGGCAATAATTAGAACAATAAATGTTACAAGAATAGAATACAGCGCTGTCCGCACAAAGGTAAGCCAGTAAATTGGTTCGGTAAAAAAAGCACGATAATTTTCCAGAGTAAACCCTGACCTTCCCTGAAATGACATTCGAAGAAGCTCGAGATGTGGAAGTACAATTAATAAAAATAACCATAAAAAAACCGGGATGAAGAATATAACAAAACTCCATCTTATTTTAGATATTTTAGAGTTCTTCATATATCTTACCATCTGTTTTGTTGAAGCATACGGCAGCTTCAGGATCCCAACCTATTTGTATCTTGTCCTTGGCTTTAATATAATCAAATTGCCTGTTCTGGGGCAAAGAGACAATAAGTTCTTGTTTAGAATTTTCAGGTACAACCAAAAGCCTGCTATTACCGCCATCAAAGAGTAATGCTTCAACAGTAACATCCAGGATATTAAAATTTTCTTTTGTACCTTTTGGATTAATTATCATAGCCTCTGGCCTGACGTACAATTCTATAGAATTATCATCTTTTAAATCAACTGGCCTACTTAATTTAAGATGATGGCCTTCTTTTATTTCAGCAAAAAATTTACCATTTTCATCCTTTATTTGTTTTGCAATAAATTTATTATTTTTTCCAACAAATTGAGCAACAAAAGCTGAAGACGGTTTACTGTAAAGATTTTGAGGGGTATCAACTCTTTCAAAATGTCCGGCATTCATAACTGCCACATAATCACTCATAACCATAGCTTCTGATTGGTCATGGGTTATATAGACAAAAGTAGTACCTACTTTAATCTGAAGTTTTTTTAGTTCAATTTTCATGTGTTCTCTCAATTTAGCATCAAGTGCCCCCAGGGGTTCATCCAACAGAAGGGCTGATGGTTCAAGGACCAGACATCGTGCAATAGCAATTCTCTGTTTCTGCCCTCCGGAAATCTGACTAATCCTTTTTAATCCATAATCTGAAAGTCCAACTCTTTCCAACATTGAATTTACTTTTTGCTTAACACTTTTTCCTTTCTCGCCTCTTCTTCGAAGACCAAAAGCAATATTATCATAAACATTCATCATGGGAAATAAAGCGAGATTTTGAAAGACGAGGTTCACCGGCCGTTTATTAGGTTCAACCCCAAGCATATTCTTCCCGCCAATTTCTACCGATCCGGTTGTTGGTTGAAGAAAACCGGCAATCATTCTTAGTAATGTAGTTTTTCCACAACCGGAAGGTCCCAATATCGAGAAAAATTTTCCATCCTCCACATCGAAGGAAACATTATTTACAGCTGTGAACTTGCCAAATTTTTTAGAAATATCTTTTACAGATAGAGCGATCTGCATCTAAACACCTTCCATTTATTATTGATGATAATAGAGTAAGCAGGCAGTGAATAACACTGCCTGCTTAATTAACTTATTTTGCAGCCTGGATTCTATCCATTGTTTTACCTTCCATTTCTTCAAGCCCTACAGGTACTGTAGGATACCAGTTTATATTTGCAAGAACTTCAGGAGGTAATCCTCTGGCAAAGTTGTCAGCAATGTCTGGATTAAGATACTTGCCAGCGTCTTTTGATGCTGTACCATATTTTTCTACATTAGTAAATACTGCTGCATTTTCCGGTCTGAGTATAAAGTTAATCCATTTATATGCGCCTTCGACATTTTCAGATTTTGCTGGAATGGTAAATGTATCTACCCATGCCAATGCGCCACTGGTTGGAGCAAGATAATCGATGTTTGGATTTTCATCATGGAGTTTCCATCCCGCTTGTTCCCATGCCATTGCTGCCCAAATTTCACCTGATCTCATTGATTCAAGAAGTTGATCACCATTGTCCCAGTAATTTCTTAGAACAGATTTACCAGCAATAAGTTTTTCTGAAATCTCATCAAGAAATTTTTGGTAACCTTCCGGGTCATTGTAAAGTTCAAAGGGATCATATCCGAATGCATATCCCATAGCAATGAGAGTAGGTCTTTTCATCCTGTAGGAAACTCTTCCAGTATATTTAGGATCAAGCAGGTCTTTATAATCTTTTACATCCGGTGCTTTTTCGAAATTAACAATAAGTCCTGAAGTTCCATAAACATGGGGTACTGCATAAGATTTACCATCAACAAGGGTATTCTTTTTAACCGCTGCGAGCAAAGAGGGATCGAGTTGATCAACATCAACTTTTGAATAATCGATCGGTTGGTAAATACCGTATTCAGCCACTACAGAAGATATTCTATCCTGTGAAGGCTGTGCTAAGTCAAAACCGCCGCCTCTTGTAGCTCGTAATTTTGAGATCATCTCCTCATTATTACTGAGAATAACCTGGACTTCTATACCTGTCTCTTCCTTAAACTTTGCAATAAGCTCTTCCGGTGCATAACCAGACCAGGTGATAAGACGTAATACATTGGAAGAAGATGCCGCCATTACCTGACTACCCACGGCAAAAAGCACTAATGATACAAGGATTAAAAAAATTGTTAATTTAACTATTCTTTTCATTATTTTTCTCCTTTTAAAATTTTACTAATTAATGCTCAAGTTTTTACAATTGTGATGTTTATAAAATTTATCTTTTAATTAATCTATCACCTTCTTTCTTGTTATGCAGTTCTGCAATCGTTTCTTGTTACATAAAAAAATACCTGAATTAATAGATATTTTCTATCGGTAAATTTATATTTTTATACTGTATTCACTTTGAA
>CAZMLS010000065.1:0-9946 GCA_964567215.1 uncultured Atribacterota bacterium
AATTGGTTAATTTTAGAGTATAATGGATAAACAAAATTGATAGAAAATTATTTAATTCATTCAATTGAAGTAAATAAATGGTAAAAAAAATAAAAAGGGAAGATTGTTTTATGAAAGGTACGATTGTAAATGTTATTGCAATTATTGCGGGGAGCTCAATAGGATTTATCTTAAAAAATAAATTTCCCGAAAAAGTTAACAATATCATCATGCAGGCTTTAGGTCTATGTTCTTTATTAATAGGGATGCAAATGGCTTTAAAAACAGCTAATATATTATTGGTAATATTCTCACTTGTGATCGGCGGGATTGTCGGAGAGCTTATTGGATTGGAAGATGGATTGGAAAAGATAGGAAAAAAATTAAAAACGAAATTTTCAGGAAAAGTTTCATCCAAAAGGTTTGTGGAAGGTTTTATTACAACAAGCCTTCTATTTTGCGTTGGTTCAATGGCAATTGTTGGTTCTCTCCAAGAAGGATTAAACGGTAATCCGGAGTTACTTTATACAAAATCGCTGCTGGACGGGATTACCTCTATAGCTTTTTCTGCTGCCATGGGTTTAGGCGTGATGTTCTCCGCTATTCCAACGTTTTTGTATCAAGGTGGAATTACCTTATTAGCCCATTTAATTAGGGATTTTCTGACTCTTGAAGTAATTAATGAAATTACTGGAGTGGGCGGTATTTTAGTATTGGGAATAGGATTTAATCTTTTGGAGTTAAAAAAGATTAAAGTAGGAAATTTTTTACCCTCTCTTCTTATTGTTTTTCTATTAGCGCAGTTGTTTTAAAAAATATATTTTCTTTTATCCAATTTATGACAAGGAGGAAGTATCGTTGAAAGTAAAATCATTAAAAAGTCTTAACGGGGAATTTCTAAAAGGAAAGAAAATAATAGTTAGAGTTGATTTTAATGTCCCTTTAAATGAAAAATTAGAAATTACTAATGATGTAAGAATAAAAAGAGCCCTGCCAACCATTGAATTTTTAATAAATTGCAAAGCAAAAATTATTTTGATGAGTCATTTAGGGCGTCCAAAAGGTCAGAAAATAAAGAAATTAACCCTTGAGCCGGTCGCAGAACGTCTTGGTCAATTATTAGGAAAGACGGTTAAGAAATTGGGAGATTGTATCGGATCGGAAGTAGAAAAAGAAATCATTAAAATGCAGGATGGCGATGTAGTGTTGTTGGAAAATCTTAGATTTTATAGTGAAGAAGAGAAAAATGATCCAGTTTTTTCCAGGAAATTAGCAAGTTTAGCCGAGATATATGTTGATGATGCTTTTGGAACAGCACATAGAGCTCATGCTTCTACGGTCGGTGTTGCGCGAATATTACCATCATTTGCAGGTTTTTTAATGGAAAAAGAAATTGAAGTTTTAAGTAAGCTATTAAAAAATCCGGAAAAACCGTTTGTAGTCATCCTGGGAGGTGCAAAAGTATCAGGAAAAATTGAAGTTATGCAAAATTTAATAAGTATAGCCGATAGCATATTAATTTCCGGAGGGATGGGTTTTACTTTATTGAAAGCAAAAGGCTACAATGTGGGAAAATCAATATTGGAGGAATATGACCTGGATATTGCAAGGAAAATGTTGGAAAAAGCTGAAGAAAAAGGGACCAGAATATTTTTACCTCTTGATTTAATAGTTGTAAAAAACGTTTCAACAGATGCAGAATGTAAAACTGTAAAGATAGAGAATATTCCTGAGGATACAACAGGAGTGGATATAGGGGAAGAAACAATTTCAGTATTCAAAAATGAATTAAGAAAAGCTAAAACCATATTTTGGAATGGTCCTGTAGGAATATTTGAAATAGATAAATTTGCTAAAGGAACAAATCAAATTGCACGTAGTTTGGCGGATATGGAAGGTAAAGCGGTTACAATCGTGGGAGGAGGAGATTCCATCACTGCATTGGAAAAAGCAGGTTTAGCATCTTCAATAACTTACCTCTCAACTGGTGGAGGAGCTTCGCTTAAGTTTTTAGGTGGCAGTAAATTACCGGGGATAGAAGTTTTATTAGAACAATAATCAAGAAGAGGATTTTTCTATAATTTTCCTTATTTTTTGATTCATTTTTTTCCAATGAGTTCCTTTCCAATAATATTTATTACAGAAAGGACAATAAACAAAATCACTATTATTTGTAAAAACATAGGGGGGAACATAGGGTTAAATATTTCTTTTTTTTATTAAATGAGTATTTCTAGTTAATAATATTCTGTTCTCTTTTCTGGCAGTAAGAATAAGAAACGAATCTTTGGAACAGGCAACATAGGTCGTATCGTAACCAAAAATGCGCAACCATTTAGCCAATCTACCCAACATACTGTCAACAAGAAATTTTATTTCCTGCTGATTAGCGATATTCTTCATTTTCATTTTTATTCATTCAATCCAATTTGATTAAAATAAATGACCATTTTGTTTACTTTTTTAGCTAAAATCATTATTCGGGTGTCTGTATAATAATTATATCACGCTTTCAATTAAATATTATTTTTATCTAACTACTCTATTAATAAAACAGTATTGAGTATGTAGTATTTAAGTATCGAGTAAGGGAAGGAAAGAAAAATAGAAAAATAAAAACAAAAACCATTTTTTTTATCTTAAATTACTCCATTAGAATTTACACTAACAAAGCAGTATAATTTTTTATCTAACCACTATAATAAAGTATACACCTTATAAAGATTCAAATTGACAATTATTTACAACATAAATTATAATTAACAGAGAAAATATTGTAAGACTCTTCTAAATTGGAAAATGATAGGGGAATTTTGAAGTATGTTATGTCAAATCTGTAAAAAGAAAGAAGCCACGATTATCCTTTATAGAACAATAAACGGAAAAAAAACAGAAATTCATATTTGTGAAGATTGTGCCGCACTTTTCACAAATAAACTTTCTGCTCTTGCTCTTCCCCAGTTTAATCTCAACGATCTTCTGATCGGGTTGTTGAGTGCAATTGATTTTTATGGAACAGAGGAAGATGTTTTTATAACTAAAGAATTGAAGTGTCACAATTGCAATCTAACATATGAAGAATTTAGACAGTCGGGGAAATTGGGATGCAGTAAATGTTACAATTATTTCCGGGAAAAATTAAAACCTCTTTTTTTAAAGCTGCACGGAAATGATCAGCATACAGGTAAAATACCCCATAGAAAAAAGGGGAAGTTAGTTCAAATAAAAAAAGTTGCACAGCTTAAAAAAGAATTAAAAGAAGCGGTCTTAAAAGAAGAATATGAAAAAGCTGCCAAAATAAGAGATAGAATCATTAAACACGAAAGGGCGACAAATCAAGAAGATGAATTATAATAAAGAAACCACATTGCAAAATTTAATAAAATCAAAAGCAACATGGACAAATGGACAAGGCCCTTTGTCAGATGTTGTAGTAAGTTCCCGAATTAGGTTGGCTAGAAATATTGATAATATTTCTTTTACTTCCCGGGCTGATCAAAAGGAGTTAGAGAGTAGTTTTAAGATTATTCAAAAGATTATCAACGAAAATTCTATTTTTAATGATTTTAATATTCTTCTATTAGACAAGCTATCTCCTTTGGAAAGTCAATTTTTAATGGAAAAAAATATAATAAGCAGTTATTTCGTAAAAGAAAAATATCCTTTTAGATCATGTATGTTTAACAAGGAAGAAACGTTGAGCATCATGGTAAATGAAGAAGACCATATTAGAATTCAATCGTTGGATTCAGGATTACAACTTAAAAAGATTTGGAAATTAATCAGTAGAGTCGATGATGAAATTGAAAAAAAGCTAACTTATGCCTTTAATGAACAAGAAGGATATCTTACTTCATGCCCGACAAATGTTGGAACAGGAATGAGAGCTTCGGTGATGTTGCATCTTCCGGCTTTGGTGATGGAGAATAGAATGAAAGAGATATTAAAGGCTATCTACAAAATTGGGTATGTAGTAAGAGGGTTTTATGGTGAGGGAAGCAAGGCAATGGGAAATCTTTTCCAGATTTCAAATCAGATTACCCTTGGTCTTTCAGAAGAAGAAATTATTGAAAGTTTAATCAGGTTGTGTAAAAAAATAATTGTTCAAGAAAAAAATGAACGGAAAAAATTATTATCTGATGGTAAAGACAAATTTGAGGATCGGGCTTGGAGAGCCTATGGTTTGTTACATAATGTGAGAATAATTTCTTCCATGGAAGCCATGGAACTTTTATCCAAATTGAGACTTGGAGTGGAATTAGAAATGATACCTAATATTAAATTGAATCAACTGAATCAATTAATGTTGATGATTCAACCGGCGTACCTGCAGATCATGTATAAGGAAACAGCTGATCAAATTAATCGAGATATTAAAAGAGCAACTTTAATTCGAAGTAAAATAAGCATTGAATGAAGAAACAGTATACAGTATCAAGTATATAGTATATAGTCCAAGATAAAATTTTGTAGAAGATGTGGAAAAGAATAGCCTACCAGTTTGCCGGTAGACCGTCTGCCAGTCAAGGGAAATACGGGGTATGGGCATAATTGGAGGTGCCCTATGGTAATAGCGTATAGAAAAAAGTTGCATATTTCGGATTTCAAGTGAAGATAAAAAATAAAGTTTTAAGTTGTAAAAATACAAATTTAGCGTATAGTATTTGATATATAGCAATAGACAAAATGCAGGTTTGAAATGCGGGGAAAACAGTATCGAGTGAAGAAAATAAAAGAAAAGAAACAAGAAAAAAATGGCAGATAGGAAAAATTTGAAGGTTTCAAGAAAAATTAATCTCAAGTAGGGGAAAATCTTGTGTTTGTTCGTAATAAAACTTCAAACTAAATTAGTCGCTAGTAAAGAAAATGCAAATAATTTAAGACAATATAATTTAATTAACTAATTAATTAAAAATTTTGAAAAATTATCTATCAAAATGGAAGGATGTGCATATATAATGTTTAAAAGATATTCAGAAAAAGCAAAAAAGGCAATTATGATTGCTCAAGAAGAAGCCATGAACTTAAATCATGATTATATAGGAACAGAACATATTCTTATCGGATTATTAAAGGAAGGACATGGTATTGCTGCTCAAGTTTTAAAAGAATTTGGAATGGAAGAAGAGAAAGTAATAGAGGAAATTATTCAATTAATTGGCAAAGGTGAAAACCGGCAAATAAATGAAGCCTCTTTTACCCCTCGTTCAAAAAAGGTACTGGAATTAGCTTCCCAGGAGGCGAACCAATTAAAAAGTAACACTATTGATACTGAACATATATTGTTAGGATTGATTAAAGAATCAAGCGGAATTGCAGTTAGAATCTTGATCGATTTGGGTGTAAGTTTAGATAACTTGTATAGTGAAATTATGAAAATCGCGATGGAAAATGAAAAAAAGGATTATTCTGCAGGTGTCATTAAAAAAAAGCAAACTAAGACGCCGAATTTAGATGAATTCGGAAGAGATCTGACTAACTTAGCCGGAGAAGACAAGTTGGATCCGGTAATAGGAAGGAACATGGAAATTCAGAGGGTTATTCAAATTTTAAGTAGAAGAAAGAAAAATAATCCATGTATAATCGGTGAAGCTGGAGTGGGAAAGACGGCAATAGTAGAAGGATTAGCTCAGAAAATAAAAAATTTAGATATTCCGGAGATACTAAAAAATAAAAGAATTATATGTTTGGATTTAGCCTTAATCGTTGCCGGAACTAAATATAGAGGTGAATTTGAAAAAAGATTAAAAAAGATTGTTAAAGAAGTACAAGACTCTAATGATGTGATTTTATTCATTGATGAAATTCACACTTTGGTAGGTGCAGGAGCTGCAGAAGGGGCGATTGATGCATCCAGTATATTAAAGCCTGCTTTAGCGCGCGGAGAACTGCAGGTTATTGGCGCAACAACTTCTGAAGAGTATAGAAAATATATTGAAAAAGATGCAGCTTTAGAAAGAAGATTTCAAACTATCTATGTTAATGAACCTACCATTGAAGAGACCGTAAAAATATTAAAAGGTCTTAAAAGTAAATATGAAGCACACCATAAGGTAAAAATTACTGATGAGGCTTTAAACTCGGCGGCTCACCTTTCTGCCCGATATATTTCAGGAAGATTTTTACCGGACAAAGCTATAGATTTAATGGACGAAGCTGCTTCAAAGATACAATTACAAAATAATATTTCTCCTCCGGACATGAAAGAAATGGAGGAAAAATTAAATAAAATATCTAAAGAAAAAGAATCTTCTGTAAAGCTGCAGGAATTTGAAAAAGCTGCCCGAATAAGAGATAAAGAAAAGAAACTGGAAATAAAACTGAAAAAAATTAAAGAGAAATGGGAAAATAGCCGGAGAATCAATACAGCAGAAGTAAAGGAAGAAGATATTGCGGGAATCGTATCCTCCTGGACGGGAATACCAGTTTTTTCCTTAAAAGAAGAAGAGGCGAAAAAGTTGCTCAGAATGGAGCAGGAATTACATAAAAGAGTTATTGGACAAGATGAAGCGATAATATCTATATCAAGAGCCGTCAGAAGAGCTCGAGCAGGGGTAAAAAATCCGAAACGTCCGATTGGTTCATTTATTTTTCTGGGACCTACAGGTGTAGGGAAAACTGAATTAGCTCGAACTCTGGCAGAATTATTATTTGGAGACGAAAATGCTTTGATCAGTTTAGACATGTCAGAGTATATGGAGAAATTTGCTGTTTCACGATTAATTGGGGCGCCTCCCGGCTATGTGGGGTATGAAGAGGGTGGACAGTTAACTGAAAAAGTGAGAAGAAAACCATATTCAGTAGTTCTTCTAGATGAAATAGAGAAAGCTCATCCGGACGTCTTCAATATTTTACTTCAAATATTTGAAGATGGAAGATTAACAGATTCTCAAGGAAGAATGGTTAATTTTAAAAATACAGTTATCATTATGACGTCCAATGTGGGAGCTACTTTAATTAAAAAGGGAACTTCTCTGGGTTTCAGGGGATCTAATGAGTCGGAAGAAATTACCTATAAAGAGATAAAGAGAAGAGTAATGAGTGAAATGAATAAAATGTTTCGTCCGGAATTTTTAAACCGAATAGATGAAATTATTGTATTCAAATCCCTAAATAAAAAAGAGATTAAAATGATTACCGATCTTATGTTAAACGAAGTTAAAGCATTACTGAAAGAACAAAAAATAAGCATGGAAACGAGCGAAAAGGCAAAAGAATTGTTAGCCATAGAAGGATATGATCCAAATTACGGAGCGCGTCCTCTTAGGCGGACTATTGAAAGATTAATAGAAAATCCTATTTCGGAAAAAATTTTGACGGGAGAATTTGTAGAAGGAGATTGTATATTTGTCAAAACAAAAGAAAAAAAATTAATGTTTTCCAAAAAAAAATTAACGGGTAAGAGAAAAAAATAAATTTATTATAATAGAAAGAACTAAATAAAAGGAATTAAGATGAGCAAGATAGAAAAATCTATTTTTCGTTGCCAGCAATGCGGTTACGAATCTTCTCGATGGTTGGGACGATGTCCTGATTGCGGAGAATGGAATACCATGGTAGAAGAAATATTTAAAGAAGTAAAAAAACATTCTCTTCTTTCAGAGAAAGAACGCTCAGTCCCCTTACCGATTACCAAAATATGTATAGATGAGAATAAATCCAGATATAACACGGGGATTCTTGAGTTTGACAGGGTATTGGGTGGAGGTATTGTTCCCGGTTCTTTGATCCTGGTAGGAGGAGAACCGGGTATTGGTAAATCTACGCTTCTTTTACAAATTGCCAATACATTAAGTAAAAATCAGGGAAGAGTACTATACGTTTCAGCTGAAGAATCTCCATATCAGGTAAAATTAAGAGCAACCAGATTAGGTAATCTATCGGATGAATTATTTTTAATATCTGAAATTAACCTTGAAGCGATAGAACAGAGCATCTATGATACTAATCCTAAAGTCGTTATAATTGATTCGATTCAAGCTATTAATGATGATAATATATCTTCTGCTTCCGGTAGTATTAGTCAAATAAGAGAATGTACGTCAAATCTGATGCAATTAGCAAAAAGTAAAGAAATATCAATATTCATTGTAGGGCATGTGACTAAGGGGGGAATATTGGCAGGTCCAAAAGTCCTTGAGCATATAGTGGATACAGTTTTATATTTAGAAGGGGAGCAGTATAATATTTTTCGCATATTACGTTCCACGAAGAATAGATTTGGTTCTACGAATGAATTAGGAATTTTTAAAATGAGTGAAAATGGTTTAATGGAAGTAGCCAATCCCTCTGAATTGTTACTTTCTGAAAAGTCAGCTAATCTTTCCGGTTCGGTAGTTGCAGCGACATTCGAAGGAACAAGACCGATTTTAGTGGAAATCCAGGCATTGGTTAGCTACAGTAATTTAAATTTTCCTCGAAGAATGACTACAGGTGTGGATTATAATCGGGTTTTACTGATTTTAGCTGTTCTCGAGAAAAGAATAGGCTATTCCATGCAATCAAAGGATATTCATGTAAATATTACCGGAGGGATAAAGGTTTTAGAACCGGCTTTGGATTTAGCTATTGTTATAGCAATTGCATCAAGTTTTAAAGATATACCAATTTATGCTAAAACTGCTGTTTTTGGTGAAATTGGATTGGCAGGTGAAGTTAGAATGGTTAATCAGGTGGAAAAAAGAATTCAAGAAATTATCAACCTGGGATTTAAAAGATGCATTATACCGCGGGGTAATTTAAAAAATATAAAACATTCTTCTTTTAAAAAGGATATAGATATTTTAGGAGTAAGGGATGTTAAAGAAGCTATTAATATTGCTCTTAAAAAATAAGTATTTAATATATAATATCGAGTATATAGTTAAGAAAAGAAAAAATGTGAGATAAAAAGATAAGCCTTCAGTTTACAGTTGATTATTTTAAATTATAAATTCCCAAGGTAGAAATTCTTTCTTCCTCTTTTTTAACGATTTTATCAAAATCTAGATCTAATATATTACAGATTGCAGCAGTATAAAAAAGATTAGATCCCAATTCTGTTTCAATAATCTCTTTGCAGTTATCACATAATGAGCCTTCCATTTGAGAATTGATATATTTGTATACCTCTTCTAGTTTAACGTTGGAGGGGAATTTTTGTTTTTCAGATTTAATTTTAATACAACCACATTGTGTAGAAGCTTTTACAATAGCTCGATTAACCCGGGCGTTAGATTCTTGAAATTTTGATAAAACATCCAGGATGCTTCGATGTTGGATAAGGTATTGCTCAACACTTTTTTGAAAGGAAGATTTAATGCTTTTTTCGCTCATAGTTATAACCTCCGTAATTACTATTAAATTCTTATTATCTATTTTTTAATTTAAGAAGTTGTCTAGATTAATATTAATTAGGATTAATACTCGTTAGTTTTTATATATGTTTGGATGGAAACCTTTAATTCATTATACTTATTGGTCAATCTTCTTGTCAAGAATATATTTATAATTAGTCGTTAGTGAATAGTGAATAGTCGTTAGTAAAGAAAATACAAGATAATATAATTGATTAATTCGTCGATTCTCCAATTAACCGATTAAGATTAAAGAGTAAGATTAATTAACCAATTTGCTAATTAAAATAAAGATAGAGATTAATTTACTGATTGATTAATTCTCCAATTAACCAATTGACTGATTAAATTAGTCATTAGTATTTATTATCTAGTAAAGAAAATACAAAGAAAAAATAAGATAATTCAATTCTTCTATTCACTTATTAGTCAATTAATCTATTTTTCGATTCATTAATTTACTTCAGGTCTTTATGTTTTTATTCTTTTCCCGTTTTCACTGAAAATTGATAATTGGTAACTGAACACTTATTTTATATTTTTTCTTCAATAGATACTAAATACCAACAACTAACGACTATCTTTTCTTGTATCTTTTGCATTTATATTTTTCTTTCTTTACTAACGACTAA
>CAZMLS010000066.1:0-9873 GCA_964567215.1 uncultured Atribacterota bacterium
TTTCCCAACGGACAATATTTGCCCATTGATTAATCAAAATAGGTAAATCTCTATATGATTTTACCCATTTAGAATACAAGCTACAGATAATCGCTTCAGAAGTAGGACGAACAGCCATTCTTTCCTCTAACTTCTGACTGCCTCCATGAGTAACCCAGGCAACTTCCGGAGCAAATCCTTCTACATGTTCTGCCTCTTTTTTTAATAAATGTTCTGGGATGAATAAAGGGAAATAAGCATTCTTATGCCCTGTTTTTTTAATTCTTCTATCTAAGCCAGCTTGCATGTTCTCCCATAAACCATATCCGTAAGGTCTGATTACCATGCAACCTTTTATAGTGGTATAGTCGGCCAGTTCTGCTTTTCTTACTACATCCACATACCATTGTGAAAAGTTTTTCTCTTTTGAGGCAATTTCTTTAACAAATTCTGTATCTTTCTCCACCGATGTTCCTCCCTTATTTAGTCCTTATCTTGTTACAGTCTTATAATATATTTATTAAAGATTTTACCATATTTTAATGCGATTGTCTAAAATTCTCTCGCATTGCGTATCGAGTTAAGAAAGGGGAAGAAAATAATAATGTATAATTTCTAGGTGCAGACCTTGTGTTTGCCCGTGATGAGTAATGAGTAATTGATAAAAGTAGGGGCGTATTGCAATACGCCCCTACAAAAACTTGCAATTGAGAACTGGGAAACAAAAAATAACAAAGGACCATCCCCTGTCACTTTTTACTTCTTAATTTCTTTCAATTCACCTTCGGTCTTGGCTACTACCACTGCACAAGCAGCATCTCCAGTCACATTACAGGAGGTTCGAGCCATATCTAATATCCGGTCAACACCTGCAATTAGTGCTACCCCTTCTAAAGGTAGTCCTACAGAAGTAAGGACTATAGTCAACATAACCAAACCTGCCCCTGGTACTCCAGCGGTACCAATTGAAGCTAAAAGGGCAGTTACAAGTACAGTAAGCTGTCCACCAAAACCTAAATGAATTCCGTAAGCTTGAGCTACAAACAAAGCACAAACACCCTGATAAAGAGCGGTTCCATCCATATTAATGGTGGCTCCCAAAGGCTGGACAAAACTGGAAATGGTAGATGAAACACCTAAATTCTCCTGAGCACACCGCATTGAAACAGGAAGGGTTGCCGAACTGCTGCAAGTGCTAAAAGCAAGCAAAGATGCCTCACTAAATCCTTTGAAGAATTTCATTGGACTCATTTTAGCAAGAATAGAAGTCATTCCCGAATATATTACCACAGCTTGTATTATTACGCCTATATAAACCGCAAAGATTAACTTGGCAAAAGGTATTAAAACTGACATTCCGTGAGTACCAACTGTAGTTGCAATAAGGGCAAATACGCCATAAGGAGCAACTTCCATTACTGTACCAGTTAGTTTGTACATAGTCTCAGCAAATCCTTCAAAAAACTTTAGAACTACTGTTCCTTTTTCTCCTGCCTTAGTCATGGCATAACCAAAGAAGAGGGCAAAGACGATTACCTGGAGAACCACACCATTGGCCATTGCTCCGATAGGATTCTTAGGGACTAGATTCACTATAGTATCGACTAAAGAAGGGGCCCCTGTTGCAACTTTGGCCGGACCCTCTAAAACTAAATTCATACCTGCACCTGGCTGTAATATATTACCCAATAATAATCCAATAGTTATGGCAAAAGCAGTAGTTATTAAATAAAAGACAATGGTCTTACCAGCTACCCTCCCTAGTTTTTTGGGTTCAGCTATACTGGCGACTCCTACTACTAAAGTCGCAAAGATCAAAGGAATAATAAGCATTTTCAATAAAGAAATAAAGATAGTTCCTATGGGTTTTATCCAAACTATTCCGGGCCCCTATATTGCTCCTAAAATTGCTCCTAATACAAAACCAATTAATACTTTTTGAAAAAGTTTCATCTCTAATTTCCCTCCATTTTATAATAATAAAAATTTTAAAAATAATCAGGCAATTTTTACCAATTTTGCTTATTATGCTCCTATACTGTCACCTCGCTTTCTGAATGGCGGCTTCGGCTAAAGCCTGGGTTGGGTCTATTATTGGAACTGAGACATCTCCCTCTTTTAGGATTAGGGGAATCTCGGTACATCCGGCAATTACTGCTTCTGCTCCCTTATCGATTAATTTTTGAGCGATTGATGTAATGTTTTTCTTGATCTCTTCAGATAAATCTCCTGTCTTAACTGCGTAGATTACCTTCATAACTTTTTCTTTATCCTTCTCTTCAGGAGAGATGACCTCGATATTAAATTTTTTAAAGTGTTGAGAATAAATTTCCGTTTTGTATGTCCCAATTGAAGCTAACAAGCCCACTTTTTTAATAGAGGGAATTTTCTTTTGAGTTTCTTTGGCAGTTTCTTCAATTATATTTAATAAGGGTATTTTGACACTTTCTTGGATGGAAGGAAGGAAATAATGAGCGGTATTGCAAGGAATAATTATGAAATCTGCACCGGCTTTCTCTAAGTTTCTAGCCGTCTCTCGTAAAGCCGGAAGAGGGTCTTCTCCTTTCCCTAAGATAGCCGCAGTCCGATCCGGTATCTTGGGATTATTATCAATAATTACCCTTAAATGATCCTGATCTTTTCCTGCAGGAGTTAATTTAATTATCTTATAAAACAGATCGGTGGTGGCTTCGGGTCCCATTCCACCTAAAATTCCGATAATTTTCTCTGGCATTTCTAATTCTTACTTCCTTTTTACCAGATTATATGGGCTTGATCTTATTTTAAATTCAATATATTATACTACAAAAATACAAAAAATACTTCTTTTTTTTGTAATAGATTTCCACTTTTTATTTTTTAGTCTTATAAAGCCTTTTTTTTTCGTTTTTTTGTACAAAGTATTTAATGTTTTGGCATTTTTTCTCTTGTTTTATTTTTTATTAATTCTAAAACCTTCTGCAAGAATTATTTAGTGTACATAGTATTTTAAGATAATTATTAAACAATTATAAAGACCTATAAATATTTATATTTTATTATTTAGCTACCACTGTCCTTTATAATATTATAATATAAGGAATTTATTATATGGATTAAATTACTGCTTAGCAGAACAAGCACATCGTTGTGTTGACATAATACTTCGTGTACGATATAATTATAAAAAAATAATGTTGGTGTAAATAGAATGGATAAAAATCATACAACAAGCGAAAAAGTTATAATTACTTTGAGGCAAATAATAAGAGCGATAGATATTCACTCAAAATATTTATATAAGTGCTATGGTCTAAGCGGACCTCAACTCATTATTTTACGAGAACTTTCCGGTGTACCAGAAATTTCTATCGGTCACTTAGCTAAAGAAATAAGCTTGAGTCAGGCAACTGTTACAGATATCCTGGATCGCTTGCAAGATAAAGAATTTATTATTAGACAAAGAGATAATTATGACAAAAGAAGGGTATTTATAAAAATCACCGAAAAAGGGAAAATAGCCATTGGGAAAAAACTTTCTCTTTTAAACGAAGATTTTACTCAAAAGTTCAATCAACTGGAAGACTGGGAACAAACTCTTATTCTTTCTTCGATTCAAAGAATTGCTTCTATGATGGAAGCTGAAAAATTAGCTAAAAAAGATTTACAAAAAAAGTTGGAAAAATTCAAAGTAGATAAAATATAAAAGGGAGCAACAGCAAAACAGAATGGAAATTTCTTTAATGGAATTCTTGGGCTATTACCAGGGAATAATTTTAAAAGAATTACTAAGGCACTTAGAAATAATTGCCATTAGTATTCCTATATCCATAATTGTAAGCATACCATTAGGTTTCTATATTTCCCCCCGACCCAAGCTGGCTAAGTTTGTTATTTATATTACCAGTATTTTAATGACCATACCGAGTCTGGCTTTATTTGGTTTTATGGTTATTTTATTAGCACCACTTAAGTTGGGATTAGGGATGGTCCCGGCAATTATTGCTATAGCTCTATATTCACTCCTTCCCATTACCCGAAATACATATATAGGCCTCAATCAAGTTTCTCCGAGAATGATAGAGGCGGCTAAAGGTATGGGGATGTCCAATAAACAAATTTTATGGAAAATAAAAATTCCTTTATCAATACCAATAATTATGGCTGGTGTTCGTAATGCTATTGTGTTAGGGATTAGTGTTGCTACCTTTGCTTCTCTGGTAGCTGCCGGTGGGTTGGGTTTTTTTATCTTCGCTGGAATCGGTCGTTCTAATTTAAAAATGGTATTGGTTGGAGCCATCCTGGTTTCCGCCTTAGGAATTGGGGTAAATTACTTTTTACTTACGGTAGAAGATTGGGTTACTCCTAAAGGTTTAAAAATTAAAAGATAAAAGAAAAGGAGAATCCTGCTATGATTGAATTAATTAATGTAACCAAAAAATTTGGGGGAAAAGTAGCAGTTAATAATCTTAGTTTAAATATTGAAAAAGGAAAACTAACTATGCTTATTGGTCCTTCCGGTTGCGGAAAAACTACAACTATGAGGATGATTAATCGGCTTACGCAATATGATGAGGGAGATATTAAATTAAACGGGGTTTCGATCAATAAAATAGACCCGGTAAAATTAAGAAGAAGTATTGGATATGTGATTCAAGAAATAGGCCTTTTCCCCCACTTCACTGTTTACGATAATATTGCTACTGTACCGCGTTTACTAAAATGGGATGAAAAGAAAATTAGAAAAAGGGTGGAAGAATTATTGGATATAGTAACCCTGGATTTTAATTTTGCCTATAAATATCCCCTACAGCTTTCCGGAGGTGAAAGACAAAGGGTTGGTCTGGCCAGGTCCTTAGGTGCTGATCCGGAAGTCCTGCTAATGGACGAACCATTTGGAGCAATCGACCCAATAAATCGCTTAAGATTACAAGATTCATTTCTGGAAATCCAGGAAGAAATTAAAAAGACTATTGTTTTCGTAACTCATGATATCAACGAAGCTATCAAATTAGGAGATAAAATTGCTATTATGAAGGATGGTACTTTGGTCCAATACGACGATCCAGCCGAGATACTGGCTAATCCTGCAAATAAATTTGTGGAAAATTTGCTGGGGCAAGACCGAAGCATCAAAGCTCTTTCCCTAAAAAAAACAAAGGACTTTATTCTTAAAGATAATTTGATTACTGTCTCTAATGAAGAGACAGAGAGAGAAATCACTAAAAAGCTCCAGGAAAAGAAAGCAAAAATTGCTTTTGTTCTGGATAAATATAATAAACTTATAGGCCGTTATTGGCTGGAGGAATCCAAAAAGAAGGAACAAGTAGAAATTATTTTTGATGATAATCCCATTTTTACAGAAAGAAATAATACTTTAAACGAAACCCTTTCTACCATGTTGGAAAGTGGTGAAAAATTATTGCCTGTGGTTAACCGAAAAAAAATATTTATGGGGATTATTAAATTAAACGATATATTTGAAGAAGTTAGCAAATAAAAACATAATAATTGGAGACATTCATGATATTCCTTAATTATTTTCTCGAAAATTATAATAAAATTTTCAGATTATCTCTTCAACATTTCTGGCTTTTTATAATATCACTTATAATAGCAATAATTGTAGGTGTAATCTTGAGCATAATAGCAACAGAAGAAGGAAGAGAAAAGATGGGAAAAGTAATTGTTTCTATTACCGGGGCTGCCCAGGCAGTCCCCTCTATTGCGGTTATTGCTTTAGTATTTATTTATGTGGGCATTGGCGCAACACCAGCAATTATTTCTCTAATTATTTATAGTCTGGTACCTATTGTTTTTAATGCTACTTCGGGGATTCTCAGTGTTCCCAAAAATATAATAGAAGCAGGTAAAGGCATGGGTTTTACCCGTAATCAGATTTTATGGAAAATAAAGATTCCCATTGCTATGCCGGTTATTATGGGGGGTATCCGCAGCGCATCTACTATTATTATAGGGACAGCTGTTGTTGCCTCGGTTATAGGAGGAGGTGGACTTGGTGATTTAATTTTTATCGGGTTAAAACTTAATAAACCCGAAGCTCTTTTTGCGGGTGCATTTTGTTCGGCTTTAATGGCTATTATTGTAGATACAATTTTAGCCCGGGCTGAAAAAACAATAACCCCAAAAGGGCTAAAAGTAAGAAAATAAAAAAATAAAAGGAGAAAAGAAATGAAGAAATTTTTAATTTTACTTGTCGTGATTTTTTTACTGGTTGGCACTATTGCCAGCTTTGCTCTGGCAAAAAAAGAAATTACAGTTGGTGCTAAAAACTTTACCGAACAATATGTCTTAGGAAATATAATGTCAATTTTATTAGAAAACAGCGGGTTTGAAGTATCAGAAAAATTTGGAACCGGTAGTGCAATCACCCGAGAAGGATTGACATCCGGACAGACTGATCTATATGCAGAATATACCGGAACTGCTTCTTTGGTTTACTTAAAACACGAAGAAGTCATTACCGACCCAGTCGAATTATATAATAAAGTAAAAACAGAAGATTTAGAAAAGAATGGTATTGTCTGGTTAGATCGCTCCAAAATAAATAATACCTATGCAATAGCTCTTACCAAAGAGCAGGTAGCAGAAATTGGTACTACCTTATCTGATCTTGCTAAACATGTTAATGAAATTCATGATCTTCTCTGGGGAATTGATCATGAATTCGCCGAGAGAGTAGATGGTTTGCCGGGTTTGGCTGAGCACTATGGAATGGATATAGATGAAGAAAATATCAAAACAATGGATGCAGGCTTAACCTATGAAGCATTAGATCGAGGACAAACTGATATTACTATGGTTTTTGCTACTGATGGTAAAATCAAAAAATATGGTCTCCAGGTTTTAAAAGATGACCAACAATTTTTCCCGGTATACAACATCTGTGTCAGTGTAAGAGAAGAAGTTCTGAATAAATACCCAGAAATCAGGGAAATTTTAAAACCAATTTCTGAACTGGACGATGTAACTATGACAGAATTAAATTATCAAGTCGACGCTACCGGCTTACCGGCAAAATTAGTCGCTAAAAACTTCTTAAGAGAAAAAGGATATATAAAGTAGTCAGATTTCTGATTTTCTAAACTAAAATTTTAAGTTAAAACACTTCCCGGAAAATCCGGGAAGTGTTTTAACTTAAAAAACAACTTTTTAAATAAAAAAATAAATACTAAAAACCTTAATAAAATTATAAAGGAGAGTTTTTATGAGTGGTATTGTTGCTGCTTTTGGTAACCCAAAATTATCTGAAATTCAACAGATGCAAGAAACAATTAAACATAGAGGTAAATATGCTTCCGGTATCTTTCAAAAAAAAGATGTTATTTTAGGACAAAATTATTTTGAAGTAGACAAGGGCAAAAAAGGTTTAATGGATATACCAGTCCATTCCCCGAAAGATTCGGAAACCAGAATCTGTTATGATGGACAAATGGGAAATTGGGAAACCTTAGCTCAACAATTCGGGGTTAAAAATGAACCATTTATTGAAGAAAGAATTCTACTCACTTTATTTAAAAAATACGAAAAAGGTATGCTGGAATATCTTAAAGATACTATTTTTACTTTTGTTATTTCTGATGGTAAAAAATTGCTGGTCTCCCGTGATATCCTGGGAATTAAAACTTTGTTCTATGGTTATAATAAAAATGCCGATACAATTTATTTCTCTACTGAACTAAAAAGTCTTATTCAAATTACCAGTGATGTCTACGAATTTCCCCCCGGTCATTACATGGATAATTCCGGTCAATTAAAAAAATTCGGCAAATTACCTGCCCTTGCAACCGGTAATATGGAAAATGAAAAGATAGATAATATTGCTCAAACCCTGGTCAATATAGTCGAAGAAAGCTTTTATCGCCGAATTGACTTAAAATATAAAATAGGTTGTTTGTTAAGCGGGGGATTAGATAGCAGCATCATCTCCAGTATCTTTAACAAATTTAATATAAAAAATAATGGTCGTGGCGCAAGAATTAAAACTTTTTCTGTAGGAGTAGGAGAAAATGAAGACTTAAAATATGCTCGACTAATGAGTAAATATATTAACTCGGAACACTATGAAGTAAAAGCTACAGTTTCAGAGATTATTAATATACTGCCTCGAGTAATTTATTATCTGGAATCATTTGATCCATCTCTGGTGCGTAGTTCTGTATCTAATTTCCTTGTTGCTCGTTATGCTCGTTCTCAAGGAATCCAAATACTCCTTTCCGGAGAAGGAGGAGACGAACTGTTCGGTGGATATACACATTTTAAAGACTCGAGCAAGAAAAATATATTTAAACAACAGAAAGATACTTTAGAAGCTCTACATGATAATGCAGCTCTAAGATTGGATAGAATGAACTCTTGTCATTCCATTAAGGTTATTACTCCTTTTATATCCGAAGAATTATTAAATTTTGCCCTGGAAATACCGATAGAATATAAAATTAAAAAAATGGATAATGGCAACATGATTGAAAAATGGATTTTACGAAAAGCTTTTAAAGAACAATTACCGGCTTCTATTATCTGGAGAACAAAACAGGAATTCTCCAAAGGGTCCGGTTCAGCCAATGTATTAAAAAATTATTTTAATGAAATTATTTCGGATAAAGAATTCCTGGAAGAAAAAAGAGCATATCCTCTTATCCGAAATAAAGAAGAGCTCTACTATTTCCGTATATTTATTAAATATTTTGGAGACGGAAAGGCAATTCAAACTGTGGGACAATGGAATTATACTTAAAAATAAGGTGGTATGGATATAAGTAAACAACGCACCCGCATCCTCGACTCCAAAAGTGATTTCCCCAATAGGGCTTCTTCTTGAGAGCAGGAAAGCTTTTGAAGAGTTTTATCGCTGTCTTACCTTTTAGCATTCCCATTACTGAGGATATCGATAATCTGGGAGGTATAGAAAGTATCATATGTATATGATCTTCTTTTACATTCATTTCCAGTATTTCTATATCCTTCCATTCACATAACATCCTGAGTGTTTGTTCTACAAATTCAGCCACTACACCTTTCATTATTTTGTATCTGTACTTTGGACACCATACTATGTGATATTTACATTGATAGATTGTATGAGATAATTTTTTCCATTTAGTCATACCTTATTTTAATATATATTTCGGTTTTTATGGTAAAACCTTTTAACCATTACCACTTTCAAAGAAGGTGGTTTTTTAAGTTAAAATAAACAAAACAGAAGAATTTAAAAAAAGATTAAAGATAATCGATAACAAATGAAAAAAAATGATTAGATTTTAGATTAAGAAATGGAATTCCGGCGGTGAATTTAAACAATTAAGAATAAAAAAACAAGAGCTTAAAAATAAGGTTGGTGTCTGGTGGAAAAATATGGAATATCTGAAAAATTCAAGAGATACAAGAAAGAATTGAAAATAATGGGATCATAATTAAAAATTATGATAAAATTAGTTTATTATATTAAATAATCCCAAAGGGGGCATAGGAAATGAAAATTGGAATAATCTCTGATACGCATGATAATTTGCCTCAGATAAGAAAAGCAGTGGAAGTTTTCAACCGGGAAAAAGTAGATTTGGTTCTTCATGCCGGTGATTTTGTTTCCCCATTCACTGCTTTGGAATTTAAAAATTTAAATTGCCCCCTGAAGGGTGTATTTGGCAACAATGACGGAGACAAAATTTTTCTCCGAAAGATGTTCAAAAGGATTGGCGCACTTTATCCAGTGCCCTATAAAAAGAAAATAGAAAATAAAAATATTATTATGCTTCATAAAGAAAAATTAGTCGACTCTTTAGTAAAAAGCCAAAAATACGATATAGTTATTTATGGTCACACTCATCATGTAGATTTACGCAAAATCGGAAAGACCCTCATTATAAATCCCGGTGAATGCGGAGGTTGGCT
>CAZMLS010000067.1:0-9851 GCA_964567215.1 uncultured Atribacterota bacterium
CAACAACCAGATAACGACCAATTTAATTAACTAATTTCCCAATTCACCAATTAAATTAGTCGTTAGTATCTAGTATTTAGTATCTAGTGAAGAAGATACAAAGAATAAAAAAATTAAATAGGATAATTCAATTTACCAATTTGCCAATTAACCGATTGCCCGATTGCCCAATTAAGAGAAGATTAAGACCGATTAGCCGATTGGCTCCTGGATCCTATTCTTTATTCCTCTCTTTATTCTGGATTCTGACTCCTGTCTCCTGAATTCTATTTTCTTAACTATCTAACCAACAACCAGATAACGACCAATTTAATTAACTAATTTCCCAATTCACCAATTAAAATATGTTATTTTTTTCTTTTTTTTATTCTTTAATTTTCTTAACTTGCAACCTACATTTTGTATCTTGCACCTGTATTTCTTTACTAACGACTATTCACTATTCACTAACGACTAATTTAGTTCTGCCCAATTATTTCCTGTTTTTAGATTAATCTTTAAAGGAACAGACAACTTCAAACTATTTTCCATAAAATCTTTTATAATTGGTTGTGTTTCAGTTAACTCCTTTTTATCAATCTCAAATATTAATTCATCATGTATCTGTAATAACATTCTGCTTTTAAATTGTTTCTTTTTAAATTCCTGCTCAATAGAAATCATGGCTACTTTTATTAGATCAGCTGCAGTGCCTTGAATGGGTGCATTAACGGCAACCCTTTCGTTAAACTCTCTAATATTTTTGTTTTTACTATTGATTTCGGGAACATATCTTCTTCGATTGAGCAAGGTTAAAACATATCCATTTTTTCTTGCTTCTTCTTTTTTTGATTCGATATACTCTTTTACGCCATAATACATGGCGAAATATTGCATTATAAATCTTTCTGCTTCAATCCTGTCGATACCTAAATTTCTAGCCAATCCGTAACCGCTCATACCATAAATAATTCCAAAATTAATAATTTTAGCCATTCTTCTCATTTTATTGCTAACAAGATTCTGTTCAATTCCGAACACTGCAGAAGCAGTATTTGAATGAATATCCTCATTTTTTTCAAAAGCTTTAATTAATCTTTTATCTCCGGAGAGATGAGCCAATATTCTTAATTCAATTTGAGAATAATCTGCTGATAATAAGGTAAATTCTTTTTCCGCGATAAATGCTTTTCTAATTTCTCTTCCAATTTCAGTTCTTATCGGAATGTTTTGCAGATTAGGTTCACTGCTGCTTAACCTTCCGGTTGCAGTAATGGTCTGATTAAAGGAAGTATGTATCCGATTTGTTTTCCCGTTAACTAATAATGGTAATTTATCAATATAGGTGTTTTTTAACTTTTCTAATTCTCTATATTCTAAAATATTTGCTATAATTTCATGTTTAGGGGCTAAAGTATTCAATACATCCACATTGGTGGAATAACCGGTTTTAGTTTTTTTAATAACCGGTAATTTTAACTTTTCAAACAATACCACACTTAACTGTTTAGGAGAATTAATATTAAATTCGGTATCGGCTAAAAGGTAAATAACTTGTTTTAATTCCTTTAGACGCGCATTAAATTTTTTAGCCATTTGTCCTAAAACATTAGTGTCTATTTTAAATCCACGAATTTCCATGTTTCCCAGAATTTTTACTAAAGGCATTTCAATTTCTTCAAACAGGGAAAGCATCTTTTTTTCTGTTAATTTTTCTTCTAATATTTTTTTTAATTTGTAAATATTCCGGGCATTTTCGCAAGCATTTTCAATCTCTTTAACCTGGCCTTCCTTATCATCCTTTTTTAAGCATTTTAAATATTCCCAAGAGATATCTTCTAAAGCATAGTTATTCTTTGAAGGATTTAATAAATAAGCAGAAATCATTATGTCATGATTGTTTCCCTTCATTTTTATTTTATGTTTTTTTAATAATAAATAATCATTCTTGGTATTATAGCCAATTTTAACCACGTTTTTATTCTCAAAGAATGGAGCAAGTTGGTCAAATACTATCTCAGAAGGAAGGCAATTGTTAGTCTCAATCAAACTAATTGGATAAAAAGGAATATAATAATTTTCATCATTTTCAAAACTGACAGCTAAGCCCAATATATTTGATACCATCATTTTTTCTGAAGATTTTAGCAAGTAATAAGAAAAATGGTTTTCCTTACGATAAACATTTATTAGCTCATTTAATTTATTTTTATTATCAATAATACGATATTTAATCTTATTTTTTTCTCTGCTTATAAACGGATTAATTTTTTTCAACAAATTTCCAAATTCTAATTCATTAAAAATATTCCACAATTCATCATAATTAGGTATTTTAATTTTTAATAAATTAAAATCAATTTTCAAAGGTACATCTCGATCAATAGTAGCTAATTCTTTGCTCATCGTAATTAGTTCTTTATTATTTTTTATTTTATCTCTTAAGGATTTTTTAGAAATTTGATCAGGATCTGCCAAAATAGAATTAACGCTGCCGAATTCCTTAATCAACAAAATCGCTGTTTTTTCCCCGATACCCGGTGCACCGGGAATATTATCAGATGCATCACCTTTTAGAGCTAAAAAATCAATGATCTTCTCAGGAGCAATTCCGTATTTATCTTTTATGTCTTCTACGTTTATTAATTTAGTTTCAGTAATTCCTTTTATCGTCATCATCACCCGGGTATTGGAAGATATTAACTGGTAGGCATCTCTGTCTCCCGTAATAATTAAAGTGTCGAGATGTTTACTTTCGGCATCCTTTGCTACTGTTCCGATAATGTCATCTGCTTCATATCCTTCTTTTTCGCAAATGGAAATATTATAATTTCTTATTACTTGTTTAATTAAGGGGATTTGTTCAATCAATTCTTTAGGCATTTTTTTTCTATTTGCTTTATATTCCTTGTATTTTATATGTCTAAAGGTCGGGGCAGGCATATCAAGAGCAATCATAATATAATCCGGTTTCTCCTGCTCTAATAATTTTGCAAGCATCATGGTAAATCCATAAATTGCATTTATTATTCTTCCGTTAGAAGTAGTTAATTTTGGTAAGGCATAAAAAGAACGATATATTAAACCTTGTCCATCTATTAAGATAAATTTCTTTCTATTTTTCATTATTTTTTTCCCAGTCTTCTTCTTGACATTGGTTATTACTTAACCTATAATTTTTAGACAGATTAAGCTTAAAGCCGAAGTGGCGAAATTGGTAGACGCACTGGACTCAAAATCCAGCGAACCTCACGGTTCGTGTCGGTTCGACTCCGACCTTCGGCACCACTATTATTTAATTTTCACAGCACATTTAATTCTCGTTACCAAAAATAAAGTTAAATACATTGTGAATTTTACAATTATCCTTTTTTCTATTTCTTAATTATTCTCACAAATTATAATTTCGCTTATTAAATTCAAGGCTTCTACTGACTCACTCTTTAAAACTAATATTTCAACATTACCATTTAGTTCTTCTTTCTCCATGTCTAAAATATTTAAGATCGTTTTTATTCCTTTTTTTATCAATTTGTTCTTCAAACTATTCGCCAGTGTTATATCACTGGCAATATAAATTGTTTTCCACATCTTACTTAACCTTTTAATTATTTTTATTTATTATCTGTCCAAACCCTATTTAACCCGATAATGTTTTCTATTTCTTTCATGATTGTAGGATTAAGTTTAACTGAAAATTTATCATCTATTAGATGAGTAACACTCTTTTCATTTATTTTAAAATGAAGCATTATTTTACTTCTACCCGGGTATTTAATAAAAACATCCTTTAATTTAAGTAAAATATCTGATCGATTTTTTTCATATTTTATTTCAATATGAAGTCTTTTTATCTCATCTCCATTTTTTACTTTCTCATATTTTATAGAATTTTTTTTACTTTTCTTATATTCTTTTAATAGAGATAATTTAGTAGCTATCAGTTTTACTTTTCCTTCATCGTTATCCAGGGAGCCTTCTATGACAACAAGTTCATCTTTCTTAATCCCTTCCTTGTTTTTTTCGTATACTTTTGGGAAAATTATTGCCTCTATTGATCCTTCTAAATCTTCCAAACTGATAAAAGCCATGAGGTTGCCATTTTTTGTACTTTTTTTTCTGACCCGATTTATTACTCCAGCTAATATCACCAAACTTCCGTCTGGTAGATTAATTGCTTCACTTGAACTTGCACTTATAATATCTTCTATTTTCTTTTGGTGATTCTTCAAAGGATGCTGAGATATGTATAAACCTAACATTTCTTTTTCCATCGCTAAAAGTTCATTTTCTGAAAATTCTTTCAAATCTGGTAAAACATATTGATGAACATGGTTTATTTTATCTTTTTGAGTGTCTTCAAAAAGATCGAATATGGAAGTTTGACCATTTTTTTTATCTTTTTGATATTCCTGTCCTCTTTTTATTATTTCATCTAAAACTGCTAAAAGCTGTGACCTTTTTCCTCCCAGAGAATCAAAAGACCCGCATCTAATTAAACTTTCAATTACCCGCTTGTTTACTACTCGCAAATCCACCCTTTGGCAAAAATCAAATAAAGATTTATATTTATTATTCTTCTTTCTTTCTTCTATAATACTCCCGATTGCCTTTTCGCCAACATTTTTTACGGCAGCCATACCGAATCGTATCGATTCATTTCCAACGACAGTAAAATTAACCAAACTTTGATTAATTTCCGGAGGCAATATCTGGATTCCCATATTTTGACATTCTCTTATATACAAAGGTATTTTATCACTATTACCCATAATGCTTGTAAGCAGGGAAGCCATATATTCGACAGGGTAATTTTTTTTCAAATATGCTGTTTGGTAAGAAATATATGCATAAGATACGCTATGAGATTTATTAAATCCATATCCCGCAAAATAGGCAATTAAATCAAAAACTTCAGCAGCAATATTTTTTTTAATTTTATTTTTTTGTGCTCCTTTTATAAATAATTCCCGTTGCTTTTCCATAACATTTTTTTGTTTTTTGCCCATTGCTTTTCGTAAAATATCTGCCTGCCCTAAACTAAAACCTGCCAGCTCACTTGCCACTTTCATAACTTGTTCCTGGTATACAATGACACCATATGTTTCTTTTAAAATCGGCTCTAATCGTGGATGTGGGTATTTTATACTCACTTCCCCTCTTTTCCTATTAATAAAGTCTTCTATCATTCCACTTCTCAGAGGACCGGGTCTATACAATGCTAACAATGCGGTGATATCATTTATATTTTCAGGTTTCAACTTTTTTTCCAAATCCCTCATGCCTTCACTTTCCAATTGGAAGACACCAATAGTTCTACCTTCGGAAAGCATTTTATATACACCCTTATCATTTATGGGAATATTATTAATATCTATTTCCTCACCCCGGGTATGTTTTATAATTTTTATTGCATTACTTATCACCGTTAATGTTCTAAGTCCTAAAAAATCCATCTTTAACAATCCCAATTCTTCCAATTCTGCCATAGCATACTGAGTACAAATTTCACCATCTGCTGTCTTTTGAAGAGGGACGTAATTCGTAAGCGGTTTTTCGGAAAGCACGATTCCTGCTGCATGAGTCGAAGCATGCCTGGAAAGACCTTCAAGGGAAATGGCATTTTTAATTAAATCTTTTATCTCTTCATCATTATCCATCTCTTCTGAAATACGTTTTTCCATCTTTAATGCTTTTTCAATGGTTATATTAAGTTCCCAGGGTATCATTTTTGCTATTGTATCTACTCTGGCATAGGGAATTCCCAGAGCTCTACCAACATCCCTGACTGCTGCCCTTGCTGCCATTGTTCCAAAAGTGATAATCTGGGCGACTTTATCTTTGCCATATTTTTCAGTAACATAATCAATCACTTCATTTCTTCTCTCATAACAAAAATCTATATCAAAGTCTGGCATGCTAATTCTTTCCGGATTTAAAAACCTTTCGAAGAGCAATCCGTAGGTCATTGGATTTATATTTGTGATATTCAAGCAATAGGCAACCAGACTACCAGCTGCGGAACCTCGACCCGGACCAACCATAATTCCTTTTCTTTTTGCATGAGTGACAAAATCCCATACAATTAAAAAATAGGGTTCGAAGTTCATTTTCTTTATAACAGAAAGTTCGTAATTCAACCGCTCTTCTAATTCCCTGGTAATCCCGGAAAACCTTTTCTTAAGTCCCGAAAAACATATTTCCCTTAAATAACTGGATATATTATGCTCGGGAGGTACTTTAAAATCCGGTAGATGCGCTTGCCTGAAATTTATCTCCAAATTACATTTTTCCGCAATTTTAATCGTATTTTCTATAGCTTCCGGAATGTTTTTAAATTTTTCTTCCATTTCTTCCGGGGAATTAAAATAAAATTCATCGGTTGAAAATTTTAGCCTTTTTTCATCGCTTAAATTAGTTGCGGTCTGGATGCATAGAAGAATTTCATGTGCACGAGCGTCTTCCTTGTTAACATAATGAATGTCATTGGTGGCGACAAGAGGAATTGAAAGTTCTTTACTTAAAGTAATTAGTTTTTCATTAACAATTTCTTGCTCTGGAATTTTATTTTTTTGAAGTTCCAGGTAAAAATTGCCTTCTCCAAAGATTTCCAAATATTCAAGAGCCGTTTCTTTCGCTTTCTTAAAATTATTCTGTAAAATATTTTGAGGAATTTCTCCCTTTAGACAAGCAGAAGAAGCTATTAATCCTTGACTGTATTTTCTTAATATTTCTTTATCAATTCTTGGTTTATAGTAAAAACCTTCTAAATAGGATAGTGTAACTAATTTAATGAGATTTTGGTAACCTTCATTATTTTTCACTAATAATATTAAATGATAGGGAGTTTCTTTTCTTTTGGAGGTTCTATCGAATCGGGTTCCCGGGGCAACATACATCTCGCAACCAATAATAGGTTTAATTCCCTGCTTCATTGCTTCCTTGTAAAATTGTATAACGCCATACATTACTCCATGATCAGTAATCGCTAATGCAGGCATTTTATACTTTTTAGCTTTCGTTACTAAATCTTTAATCCGGCAAGCGCCGTCTAAAAGACTGAATTCGGTGTGAACATGTAGATTGACAAATTTTGAGTGCCACATAATTTAAACAAGTACCTCCCGTGGCAGTATTTTATGCGTAGTGTAATAACATAAGGGATAACCGGTATTTTATATTTTATATGATAAACTATATAAATTAAAAAGGTAAAACGAAAAACGTAAATCAGTATCGAGTATGTAGTATCTAGTTAAGAAAGAAACTGTCCAACTGTTAAAACAATATTGACCAAATTATTAATAAATATCTTTAATGACTTCTGTTCTTTTTTGCAAGTTTTAAAATCTTGAAAGTTTTATATTTTTTCTGCAATTTTTTCACTTTTTTTCTTTTCTCTTTGCTCAATACTATATACTCGATACTGATTTTACTGTATATTTGATACAGTTTTTATTTAAAGAATATTTTGGCTAATTCCCACCATTTTTTATCAACTATCTTCAGCTTACTTACAGCCTCCTCCAGGGGAACTCCAACAACCTCATTCCCTTTTAAAGCAGCCATATATCCGAATCTATTTTCCTTGATTAGATTAACTGCGGTTACACCACAACGAAGACCTAAAATACGATCGAATACTGTGGGGATACCTCCTCTTTGCATATGCCCGATAACAGCATGCCTAACTTCAAGACCTGTTCTCTCACAAATAATATTACTTAATTGAACTCCAATCCCTCTTTTCTTTAAAATCATGTGTCCAAATTGATCCATTTCTTCTTCCTGTTTATCTTTACCTGTAAGAGACACTCCTTCAGAGGTAACTATCAGGGCATATTTTTTTCTGGAAAATACCCGTTGAATCTGATGACACATCTCATCAATATCGGTTTTGTATTCCGGAATTAAGGTCCAATCTGCCCCACAGGCAATACCAGTATAAAGGGCAACCCAGCCGGCATGTCTTCCCATGACTTCCAGGACCATCACCCGGTGATGTGAACGACCGGTATCTTCCAAAGACCGCATAGCCTCTACAGCTCTAGTGACCGAACTGTCAAATCCAAAAGTATAATCTGTGCCTGATAAATCGTTATCCATGGTTTTAGGAGCACCGACCACATTCACCTTTTCCTCTTTAAACAATCGATGAGCCACTCCTAAAGTATCCTCTCCTCCTGTCGCTATAATGGCATCTAATCCATAATTTTTAATAGTTTTTAAAACTTTTTTCACTCCATCTTTTATTTTATAGGGATTAGTACGCGATGAACCTAAACAAGTGCCCGCTTTATCCATTAATTCTTCTGCATCGGTCAGCGTGATGGGAGAAACCATCCCTTCAACCAACCCTTTCCATCCATCATGAATCCCAAAAGTTTCGTATTCAAAATCTCTTGCTCTATAGACTGCGCCTCTAATTGTTTGATTGAGTCCGCAACAATCTCCACCACCTGTTAGTATACCAATTCTTTTTTTTGCCATTTGTTTTTTGTTCCTTTTTTAATACTATTTCTTTAAATTACAAGTTATGCCTTCCCGGTTGAACCCAATATTTTAATTCTGCCTTTGATTACTGCTTTAGCAGCTTCCTTAGCCGGGTTTAGAGCTTTTCTCGGATCTATCTCTTCCGGATGTTCGTTTAGATATTGCCTGACCGTATTGGTAAAAGCCATTCGAATACGGGTATCAATATTAACTTTACAAATACCTGCAGCAATGCCTTTTCTTAATTCCTCATCGCTTGCTCCGGATGCACCATGTAAAACAAGAGGTACTCCGGTTAAATCCCTGATCTTTTCAATTCGGGGAATATCCAATTTTGCAATCGCCTCACGGCATCCATGTATCGTGCCTACTGCAGGAGCAAGAATATCCACTTGTGTTAATTGGACAAACTTTGCCGCATCTTCCGGTTTAGCCATAAATTCTTTAATCTTCTCTCTAGCGACTCCCGGTTCATCGCTAGAATCCATCTTCCCCACCTGTCCAATTTCTGCTTCTACAGGAATACCGCATACGTGCGCCATCTCGACAACTTTTTTGGTCATTGCAACATTTTCTTCAAAAGGCAATGCAGACCCGTCGTACATCAGAGATGTAAAACCAGCTCTGAGACATAATATATTCTGAAAATAATCCGTTCCATGGTCCAAATGCAAGGCAATCGGTATACTGGCTTTTTCTGCTAATGTCTTCACAATGGCAACAATCATATCTAAACCAGCATATTTTATTGCCCCCTGAGACGCTTGAATAATGACAGGCGAATTTTCTTCTTCTGAAGCTTCTATGATTGCCTGGATGATCTCCATATTGTTTGCATTGAATGCACCGACTGCATATTTTTCTTTTTGTGCTTTTATAAGCATTTCTTTTGTACCAACTAATGACATTTTTACTGTACTCCTTTAAATTATTATTTTTATCCCTAAATTTAGTTTATTATATCTTTTTTAATTTTCCTTTTCAAGGATGTTAAATCAGTATCATGTATATAGTATCGAGTATCGAGTATAAAAAGTCAGTAATAAGTAATAAGTGATGGGTGAAAAGGATAAGATGTGGGATAGAATTGCGGGTTAGCATATAGTTATAGCTGTGGAACAATTGCAGAAAATTAAATTCAGATATAAAGAAAAAATTTAAAAAACGGGAATAAAACAATCCCTCCCGTAGGACAGGCGTCCCGCCTGTCTATTGGCTAACATACAATAATAATAAGTATAAGTGATGAGTGATAAGAAAAGAGTTGATTAGTTAGCTGGTTAAGAAAATAGAATTCAGGAGACAGGAGTCAGAATCCAGAATAAAGAGAGGAATAAAGAATAGGAGTCAGGAGTCAATCGGGCAATCGGTCAATTGGT
>CAZMLS010000068.1:0-9811 GCA_964567215.1 uncultured Atribacterota bacterium
CATAGGAACCAGACTGGTATCCTCTATGACCCGGAACGTGTTTCCAATCCTCCCCAGACCTGGGCAGAACTCGAAGCATGGATAGACGCCAACCCCAAAAAATTCGGTTTCAATGATCCTTCAAAAGGTGGTTCCGGCCAATCCTTCGTTCACACATTGATTGCGCAAACCACCGGAGGCCTGGACAAGTACAAAGGCGATACCGATGTAGTTCCGGAGAAGGTGGCAAATTGGAATCTGGCTTGGGAATGGGTCAATTCCCGTAAGGATAAGCTGACCTTTACTGTATCAAATAATGATTCCATCACCAGGATCAATGACGGAGAGATGGCCATGACCTTCGGTTGGGATGACAATGTCATGGATATGATGAAGAAAGGTAACATCTTCGCTAGAGCGAAGATGTATATTCCACAGATGGGGGCAGCCGGTGGTGGAGATACCATGGGGATACTAAAGAACGCACCGAACAAAGCAGCTGCAGCGCTTTTCATTTATCATATCACCACAAAAGAGCAACAGCTTAAGAAGTTCGAGATGTTGGGTGCCTATCCTGCAAGAACCGATATCGCTATTGAAGGAACACTCTTGACCGAAGAAGACAGAGAAAATAATGCGCTTACCTGGTTCCCTGCACCTTACAAAAGTCATATGATTTCTGAGTTTGTTAAGAATGTGTTAATGAAATAAAAAATTTGTTAACCGGATTTTGTTAAAAATAGAAGACAAGAGAGAGCAGATGGAGGTTGAACAGAAGTTCAACCTCCATCATCGCAAGTATGGGATGAGGGTATCCCAAATCCGCAGAATCCACCTGTAGTGTGATTACCTTGTCCATCCTACTTGGAAGTGATTATAACCATTTTATAGGTTCTGAATACAATCCTGAAGATAATTCGGGTTTATGATAAAATACTTTATAGCTCTCTGGAATGAGGTTGTTTTGCACACTTCAAATTTTATACGAACGGGAGGGTCTGGTGTCAAACCTGAGAATTAAAAACTTAACAAAAAGATTCGATGAAGTTCTTGCTGTAGATAACTTAAGTCTGGAAGTAGCCAATGGTGAATTTGTCACCTTACTCGGCCCTTCAGGTTGTGGGAAAACCACTACTTTGAGAGTCATTGCAGGATTTTCCTATCCTGACGAGGGTGAGATATTTTTTGGAGACCGGATTATGAATAATATTTCCCCGAACAAGCGGAATACAGCTATGTGCTTCCAATCCTATGCCTTGTTTCCCCATATGTCTGTCTGGAACAACATAAGTTTCGGGTTGAAAATGCAGAAAATCCCAATACAGGAACAGAAGAAGAGAGTTTCAAAAGTGATGGGGATGTTAGGAATTGAAAATTTAGAAAAACGTAAGCCAGGGCAACTGTCAGGAGGGCAGCAGCAACGGGTTGCACTGGCAAGAGCTATCGTAACAGAACCCCAGGTTCTTCTTTTTGATGAACCTCTTTCCAATCTGGATGCCAAGTTACGTGTACAGGTGCGGGTAGAGATACGGGAAATGCAGAAACGGTTGGGAATAACCACTATCTATGTGACTCATGATCAGGATGAAGCCTTGGCAATATCAGACAGGATTGTGGTTATGAACCAGGGTCATATTGAACAATTAGGGGACCCCTATACCATCTATCGGAAACCTGAAACCAGTTTTGTAGCTGGGTTTATCGGTTTGGCGAATATCTATGAAGGGACTATAGTAGCTAAAGCTGGCAGAAAGTGTACTGTAGAAGCTCCTTTTGGAAAATTGGATATCGTTTTTGATGCCAAAAAAGTACCTGAAGAGGGTAAAAAAGTGAAATTTGTCTGGCGGCCTGAGGATATGAAATTCTATACCAAAGGAGCACCAAATAGGGTAAAGGGAAAAATCCTGCAGTCTGTATTTATGGGAAATATTACAGATATTTTTATGGATGTTCAGGGAAATAAGATGCGAGCTCAAATTGATGAATCCAGGAAACTTATTGCGGGAGATATCATAGATTTCAGTATTCCCGAAGATGCCTTCAGTATCTTGAGGAGGTAAAAGATGAAAAAAAAGGAAATTTCACCTATAGATGTTCTGATGCTTATTCCGGGAGTGGGATTTATTTTATTGTTTATTGGCTCCTCAATCTTCCTGACCTTTGTGCAAAGCTTCGGTCTATTTAGTATCACCGGAAAGTCGGTGTTCACCCTGGAAAATTGGAAAGCGATATTGCAAGCCAGAGAATCCATAGATTCACTGCTCTTTTCCCTTAAAATGGGGATATTAAGCTCAATTGGCACCGTAGTGGTTGCCTTTCCTGTTGCCTTATTCTTTAGAAAGGGTGGAACCGGAAAAGGAATTCTGGGTTCAATTATCAAAGTACCGCTCTTTATACCTGCCCTGGTGGCAGCTTTTCTTATTCTGAATCTTATTTCGTATCATGGACTGGTAAATACTTTTCTCATGCGGTTACATCTCATTAGTGAGCCATTCCGAATGCTCAATGACAAATTCGGCTGGGGTGTGGTATTTATTCAGATTTGGAAGAACCTGCCCTTTGTACTGCTCATCATAATGGCATCATTAGCGTCTATCAGGGATGATACCATCGATGCAGCGAGAAACCTGGGGGCAGGGTACTGGTCGATATTATTCAGGATCTATATTCCCCTGGCCATGCCCGGGATATTGGTTTCCATGATCCTCATGTTTATCAAGGCCTTTGGAGATTTCCCTATATGCAGTGTCGCAGGACCGATTTATCCTGCTTCTATGGCACAACGGATGCAGATCATGGCCACCATATACCAGGAATGGGATCAGGCAGCTGTATTGGGAGTGATGATTATCGTAACCGCGTTCATTGTCATCTGGGCCTATTCACGACTCGCGGAATTTGTAAAGGGAGTGGATTAATATGGCTTCAACAGATAGCATGGCAAAAAAACCATTATATCTCATCCAGGCACAAAAGATGAGGAATTTCTACCTTTTACTAATGAGCTTTTTTATGATAATCCTGATTTTGTGGGTTGGCATACCCATCCTTATGACTGTGATGTGGTCTTTGGTTGATCCAAAAAACCCTTGGTCTTACCCTAATCTTTTCCCGCCAAGTTTTTCACTTGCGCAGTGGAAATATGTTTTCGATTATACCAATATCGGACGGGCATTACGTACCAGTTACACTTTGGCACCGCTGTCAGTACTTCTCTCATTAGTCTTATCATTACCCACTTCTTATGTATTGGGCAGAAAGAAAATACCCGGTAAAAAATTTTTCATGCTGGTGGTACTCCTCCCTATTATCATGCCGGGGATGGTAGTAGCGCTTTTCCTCAGCAGGGTTTTCGCTGCACTTGGCTTTAGCCAAACATTTTTTGGCCTGGTACTTGCACATACACTCATGAGCATGCCCTACATGATACGAGTGATGACAACCAGTTTTCAGGCAATCCCTCAAGACGTAATCGACGCGGCAGAGAACCTGGGAGCAACTACTTTCGTTAAAATTAGAGATATCTTCCTGCCTATGATTCGCCCCGGATTACTGGCTGGAATGATATTTGCGTTTACTGTTAGTATTGAAGAGTTCAACCTTACCTTTATTATCGGTACTCCTACCTTCGAAACCATACCGACTATTCTTTATTCATTTATGGGATATAATTTCATACGAACCAATGCCTCAGTAGTGGCGCTACTTATGATGACACCGAATATAATCATGCTCTTTATTGTGGAGCGTTTTCTAAAATCTGACTATCTGGCAGCATCTTTGGGAAAAATGTGATGTTGATAATAGGGTTATTTACAATAATGATTGTAATATTCATCAACCCTGAATTTGTCCAAGCTAATTCAAATGACGAGCCGGAGTGTATTGCCCATGTCGGGTATGAAAAGAATGCAGATTTGCCTGGATTTTCTTATCAGGATCCAACAGGATTAGTATGTATTCCATTTACACAGACTATTCAACAGCCACCCGAAGGCTATCAGGGGGAAGATTTTTACGTTGAGGAATTCACTGATGCCAAAATTAAGGAAAAATGGCAAAAATTTTCACAAGATCCCGATGCCGCCAAGCCAATTATTGAGCTTGCCAGGAGTTTTTCTCTTAGCGAGTTTAGGAATACCGGAACCGTATCTCCAATCGGAAATATTGAACCTGATAAAAATGTGAATCTGGCAGATATCCGTCGACCAGCATTTTTTGGGCAATCTCTTTATAATGAAAACATTGCAAAAGTTGATGATAAAACTTACATTGTTGAATTCACCGTGCCCAGAGATACATATGAACGACTTCATTTAAAGATACTCGCTCCGATTAAACTACGAGGATGGTTTATTGAGGGGGAAGGTATAGTAAATAGTACCGGGAACAAGAAGCACGCTATCGCTATGATCATTGGTGGAAGAAGCATGGAAACAACAGCGATTCATCACCCGGATGATCCCCTGTACACCTATGACCCCGAGACTAAAAAATATCAAAGTATCTCTTATCCAAACGAGAAAGGGATGACAGAAAAGTGGGGTTTGCGTCAATGGCGAGAGTATCTGTATGCTCTTAATCAAGCAGGGTTTGATGTATTGACAATAGATAAGAGAGGGCATGGGATATCAGGAGGATTGACTACTTCAGATACCGGGGAACAAGCCGAGGATCTGTTTAGAATACTCGATCAACTTGAGTCAGACAATGAATTACACATATTGACCCCAACCGGTGAACTCCTTGCCGGGGAGCAAGCTGCAGGGAAACTTCTCCGGGGAGAGCAATCCAAAAGTATCCCGGTAATAATCGGAGGGTCCTCACAAGGGTCAATGGTAACAGTGTGGGCGATGCAGAAAAATTTTGCGGAATTTTTTCCATACAACAACCCCAAGGGAAAGTGTACTTCTCCATATGGATATAATATTAAGGGAGCCTTGATGCTTGCTGATTTTACTGCTGGCATTGGATATATGGATCCTGTTTATACACTGCTGGAGGGGTGTCTGCGGACTATGGAGAACGTCATGTTTTTTCCAAGTTCAGAAATATTAATGAGCATAAACAAGTGGCCGGCGGTCTTCTTTGGAAAAGGACTGTGGGATAAGTATGTAAGTGTTAAAGGTACTTTTGAAGCATACAAGCGTGCAACAGGGCTTAAAGAATTGGTATTCGTTAGAGGACCACATTCAGAAAATGAATATGGTAAGGAAAATGTCAATTATATGAGAAGAAAAATGGTGGAATTTGCAATTAGAGCAGTGGTGAATCCGGAAAATAAAATATCAGGACCATCTGATTTAAAATCTGCTGTCTGTAGCAGTCCACCATATTGGGAACCTTCTTCGAAGCAATGATTATGATTCTTAAAAATCTTCTTCCGATGAAAATAGGAATCTATTTTTTCCTTTCCATAATATTTTGGTTTACTTCCTTTTCTTTTATTTATACCTCTATTCAATTTTCTAATCTCTACATTTTCGCCTATCAATTCCTTTTACACCTCTGAAAAAGATAGACAATCATATTGATGCTGAATGTACTCCTTAAAATAAAATGTAATTTGTAGAATAAAGAATCTTTTTCTTGAATTTAATTAATACGTTTTTTAGTAATAGGATTCATTAAAAAGAAGTTTAGGGTTTTTATTCAATCTTCCCCAGCTCCACCTTCGCCCCTGCCAATTTTTTCTGCACTTCCGAGAAACACAAGAGAGTAAAGGAACCGTAATATATCCTAACCTTAAAGAGGTTTGACTAGGAGTAAATAAAATAAAGTTTTAAAAAATAATTTAATATAGTATAATAATCAAAATAATAAATATACATAAGATAATATATATAATATTGCAAAGATATAGCCAAAATTAATAAAATATCCTTTTAATTTTGAAACAAAAATGATGAAGTATATGGTTATTGCTAACACAATAAATTATCAAATAACGACTTATTTAAAATAATTATTCCGGTTCTTAGTAAAAGTTATGTCAAAATCCACTTTCTTAATATTGGAAAAATAGAAAAATCAATTTATTTTCTCGCGTACTAACAGATTTAAAGTATATTCATAGATGGGAGTGATACCTATATCTAAAAATATAAATCACAGAAAGGAGGGGTGAAAACAGAACATATTATTTATCCATTGCTAAGATCGGACAAGTAAATATTTCTTATACAATATTAAAATTATGTAAAAAAAGAGGTATAAAAAAATGAAAAGAATCATTTTATTATTTGGTGTCCTTTTCCTTCTACTGGCTTTAATGATTGGCTGTACACCTTCAGGAATCTCTATCCCGATAGTGACAAGTTTTTTGGCTAGTCCCACAACCATTGATGAGGGTGGTAGCTCTACTTTAACCTGGGGAGTTTCCGGAGCAGTAAGTGTAATGATATCTCCGGGGGTTGGTAGTGCGGGATTAACCGGTAATTTTGTGGTCAGTCCTACTGAAACGACTACTTATACCCTGACAGCAACCAATACAGCAGGAAGTTCTACTGCCAGCGTTCAAGTAACTGTGAATACGGCTATGCAAAAAGCCATTGATGTGGTCCTTGATGAAATATTGCCTAACATACCGGAAATTAAACTAGGAGAGCCCTATTGGTGTGTAAAATTAGAGTCTCCTTTACCTCCGGGAGCGATTATCTTGGAGGATTCGGGGGCAACCGCTGCGAAGTCAAGCTTGAGAATGACTTTAAGAGAGGAAAAGTTTTTCTTCTTCCTTGATTTAGCTCCCCGTTCTTTTTACGAACATCCGGTCAAATATATCTTGGTAGATAGAGAAGGTAATCATGAAGAATTTGATGCTTCCTGGTGGCCGAAAATCAATGGTGTTGTTCCTGAAGTGATTTTGAAAGAAGTACCCGAGGCAAATGATGTTATATCAACCAATGTTGCTCTTACAGTAGCTGCCGGTAGTATATTAGATTACATAATTTCTCCATTGGTCAGTCAATGGTCCGAAGGTTTTATTGTCGTACAGGGGCTCATGCCCACAGAGAATCTATATAATTGTGCGGTTAATACTTACCTGAACGGCGTTAATTTTTTCAATGCCTACAAAAGTCTTTTTTCCAGGGTCGAAGGTTTGGAGCAAACTGGTGCCCTTCAAGTGTTGAGTACCATTGATGCTATGGCGACAGAAGGCAAAGATGTCATTACGATTTACATCATTGCTCATGGTGGCACAGATTCAATCAGATTGGGCGGTCAACACTTCTATGCCTCTCAGTTCCGCAGCAAAATGGCTGCTTACCCGAGCATAGTCTTTAATTTTCTTTTAGGTTCCTGTCATAGTGGAAGTTTTATCAATAACCTCAACACTCTTGATAATGTATGTGTCGTTGAGACAGCTTGTGCGCCGAGCGAAGGGGCTACCGGAGATGTAGATTCTTCGGGTAGTAGCAATGATTATAATCCTTCAGATATAGGCAGCGAATGGACCAGTTCCCTAATTGCGGCCATGTCTAATATTGCTCAGAGCTCTACTAAAATGGACAGTATTCGTACTTGGGCATCAAATGATGAAGTCCCGATAACCTGTATGCTCATTTATCAGGCAGGTTATGGTGCTTTAGGCTCTCAATCGGCATTGGGTTTAAACAATAATTTGGATTTTTCCAATGTGATGGGATGGGCTACTCCCAATCATTATTATTGCCGGGAAATAGGAAACTAGCATATCAATAAGAAAAGAAGACATAATATCGATTTACTTAATTATTAAGGTTTTAATACTTTATATAAAAAGGACAAGTCAAAAAGCATTATGGCTCATAACTTGTCCTTTTTGTCTTTTATTCAATCTTCCCCAACTCCACCTTCACTCCTGTCAATTCTTTCTGTACTTCCGAGAACCGATATGCATAATATTCCCGATTCTGACGGTTCAAACCGGTGAGTGTACCGTGTATCTCAAAGAAGGATTTCTTAAAATCTTTGTCGTATTAGTATTAAAATGTAAAAAAGAGAGGTAAATTATGAGAATTGAGCATGTTGCTATCTGGACAGGAAACCTGGAGCGGTTAAAGAGATTCTACACTAAATATTTTAACTGCATTGCAGGAAATAAGTATCATAATGAGTCAAATAATTTTGAATCATATTTTCTATCTTTTGATAATGGCTCACGTCTTGAATTAATGCAAATGCCATTAATACCTAATAATTTAAATGATCCAAAAATACAGTATAAAGGTATTATTCACATTGCTATATCGGCTGGTAGTAAAGAAAATGTGGTTAAAATTACTGAAAAGCTAAGATCTGATGAATATACAATTGTAAGCGAGCCGCAAACAACAGGCGATGGCTACTTTGAAAGCTGTGTCCTTGATTTAGACGGAAATCGAGTAGAAATAACAGTGTGAGGGAGTGCTGTTACATACAGGACTTACTCAAAAATATTTATTAAGGGAAAGGTAATTTAAAACTGGATATGTAAAATTGATGTTCCGACCCCTTGGCTTTTCTGGCTATGAAGCATTTAAACCTGGTAAAAAGACAACTTTCATTTTGAAATAAAAGGATTAACATCTAGTTTAAGTTATTTGATTTATACCTATAATTTAAATATCCGCTTATAATAATAAATATTGCTCCTATAATACTGAATGTGTCCGGAATCTCTTTAAAAAATAACAAAGCAAAAGCACTGACAAATATGATTTGAGAGTAATTATACAAAGAAACTAAGCTTGCCGGGGCATGCTGATATGCTTTAGTAAGGGTAATCTGCGCAATTAAACCAACTATTCCGAGTAAAGCTAAATTTAAAAAATCGGATGGATTGGGAATTATAAAACTCTTTTGTAATATAAGTATTATCAAACTCACTAAACTAATAATATAGGAACGATAATTAATGATGACCAAATAGTGGTCAGTCAATCTTAAATGTCTTAAGGTTGAATGCGAGAATGATATACAGATGGCAGAAAGCAATGCAATCATAGCAGGAAATATATCTATCCGGAAACCCGGCTTAATGACCAATAATCCCCCCAGAAAAGCTAACATAAAAAATGGAATTTGACGAAAATTCAATTTTTCTTTAAGAAATATCCCGGCAAGAAAAAATGTAAAAAAAGGATTTAATTGTTGGATTGTCAGTGCATCCGTTATGGGCATGGTTGTAAAGGCGTAAAAACCGGTTATTGTGCCAATTGTAATTACCAAACCGGAGAGGATTAAAATTGCTTTATTGTTTCCGAAAGGCGGGATATTTGTTTTTTTTATCATACCGGAAATAATAATCACCAGAGGAATATTTCTAAAGAAAACTATTTCCATAAGGGGAAGATGCTTGACCTGTTTCACTAATACTGCGATTAGTGCAAAACAAATGGCAGCAGTTATCATGAAAAAAATCCCTGCTTTATTATTATCTTGAAGATCAATTTTGTCTTTAATTATCTTACGTTTATTAATAGGTGCCTTTTCCTAACTAATTTGATATAAAAAATATTTATTAATTTATAAAAAATTATCATATTTATCGATTAATATACCATATTTTTAGAAGCTTTTCCATGCGGCTAAATATATTTTTTAATAAAATAACGAAGAATAGTTTAGCATATTAAATTCACTTTATCTACACAGCGGCTTGTTATACTAAGTAAGTTAATAAATGGATTTGATGGAAATGTAAGAGAAAATGTAGGCAATATATTTTAACTATTGCAAATTTTATGTAAAGCAAACATCAATAAAGAACTGAAAAATAACCATATAAAGGTTTATACTTATAATCTTTTTATTTACATGCCTTATTTACGGTATTATTGCATTTTTTGACTTTATTCGAGTCTAATCGAAA
>CAZMLS010000069.1:0-7058 GCA_964567215.1 uncultured Atribacterota bacterium
CTATTACAATATTTTTACTTCGTAGAATATTTATCAATTCCGGGTCATCAGGGGAGTAGGTGGTAAATTCTGTGCCATTAATTAATCGACCGCTAATGGCATTTTCCATAAGGGTTACACTTGATACATTGTTTGCTTCAACTTCCCTTAAAAATTGAGAATAGGTAAGCTCCTGACTGGTCGATACAGGATTAAAAAATGAACTTATAATAGAAAATCCAATTATTAAAGCAAGTAAATACAAGCCCATATTTTTATAATTTTTATTTCCCTTAAAAGGTCCTTTATTAAAATCGGGTAATTTAGCCAATAAAATTTCTCCTTTATAAAAATCTTTAGATGAGTTTATCTCAAGATAATTTTAGCATACTCATAAAATAAAAACAATTTTAATCATATCGTATAAATAGTATCGAGTATATAGTATGTAGTATCGAGTTAAGAAAGAAAGAGAAAGAAACATAAGAAAATCAGTATCAGATAAATAGTATCGAGTTAAGAAAGAAAGAGAAAGAAATATAAGAAAATCAGTATCGGGTATTCAGTTAAGAAAAACTGAAAAAATATGGGAGATCAAAAGCAAAAACTAATATAATTTTAATGAATATTTAGTATATGTTTATTAAGTCGAAATTAATGATTGAAGTAAAAACAGTTCCTCTGTGTAGGCGAAGAACTGCTTTATATTGATTTATAGAATGATTACTTATTTCGAATTATTTTTGAATAAATTCCGGATTTAAAGTAAAAACGTAAGGAACATTTCTAAATTTGCCTGCATAATCCAAGCCATATCCTACAACAAATTTATTGGGAATATCAAATCCGGAATAATCAACCTTGATATTAACTTTTCTTCTGGCAGTTTTTGTCAAAAACGTACAAACCTTTATACTGGCAGGTTTTCTTGATTTTAACATTCTCAGCAAATAATCAAGAGTTAATCCGGTATCTACTATATCTTCGACGATTAGAACATCTTTTCCTTTAATGTTTACATCTAAATCTTTTAAAATTCTAACGACACCCGAAGATTTTGTTTCAGCACCATAACTTGAAATAGCTATAAAATCAAATACCATGGGAATTGAAATTTTTCGGGCTAAATCAGCCATAAAAATCACTGCTCCCCTTAATATGCCTACAAGAATTAAATTTTTACCTTTGTAATCTTTGGATATTTTTTTACCTAATTCAATAATTTTATTTTTAATTTCTTCCTCTGTAATTAAAATTTCACTAATTTCATTGTTTTTTAACATATATTTTCACCTACCTTTGGAGAAACTTTTCCATTTTTATTTAGTTTGATTACAAAATACAATTTTTACATAAAGTATTTTTTTTGTAGTATTTTCTATTTTCACCCTGTTGTCCAATCTTAATCCTATGATCCAAATAATTTTCCCCTCATCATCTACTAACAATGGTATCATGTTTCGTTTGTCTTTTGGTATTTTCCTGTCAATAAAAAATTTTTTTACCTTTTTAACACCCTTCATATTTATGGGAAAAAATTTATCTCCAAAACGTTTATTTCTTATTTTGATCGGAAATTTCACTTTATTAAAATCTATAAATTCTGTAAATTCTGAAGTAAATTTTTTCCTTTTATAAAATTCCAATGGTTTTATTTCGGATGAATTTAAGACTTTTATTTCTATAGCGATTCCCAAAGACACAATTTTTTCTTTTCCCGGAGTTGGTAATCTATATTCCCAATTGAGAGAGGAATTTTTTTCATCCTCAGCAACTTGCTTTTTTTTAAAGATAATTAAATCATTATATCTCTTTTTGATTTTTAATCCTTCAGGAAGATCTATTTTTTTCTCTCCTGATTGACGATCGGTAAGCTGAATAATTTGATGAATATGCTTAAAGTTAATGTTGTATAAATTTCCCTTAACAATTTTTATTGTTTTTCTAATAATTCTTCTCTTTAGGGCTAAAGGAAAACTATTTAATTTTTCCAAATCAATTATCAGTTTGCCTGTATTTTCTTTTTTTATTACATCCCTGAATGCCGCTTCGGTTTTTATTTTTAAATATTCCGAAACTTCAGAAACAATATTCCCAAGTTTTAGTAAATTATCTTTAATATTCCCATTATATTCCTCTGATAGAATCGGTAACAACTCCAACCTAATTTTATTTCTAAAATAAATCGGTTTTTTGTTGGTTAGATCCATGCGATATTTCAACTTGTATTTTCGACAATATTCCTCGATATCTCCTCTTGCACATTCTATTAATGGTCTAATGATACTTTTGCGAACTGGTGGAATTCCTTTTAATCCTTCAAGTCCGCACCCTCTAATTATTCGCATCAATACAGTTTCAACTTGATCATCTGCATTATGCCCTAAAGCAATTTTGTTGGCTTTAAATATTATTGCAGTTCTCAAATAAAATTTATAGCGGATTTCTCTTGCAGTTTCTTCGAGGGTTAATGAATTATTTTTATAACATTCATTTATATCGTAATTTTCAATTTTATAAGATAGTTTTAATTCCTCAGCAATTTTTTTAACAAAACCAGCATCTTTATCTGATTCTTTTCCTCTAAGCATATGGTTCAAGTGAGCAATATAAATCGATAAATTATATTCTTCTTTTAAAGATAGCAAATATCTTAATAGAGAAACCGAATCAATACCACCCGATACTCCTACCAGGATTTTATCATTGAAAGAAATCATGTTGAATTTTTTAATCGTTTTTAATGCTTTTTCTTCCAACATTTTTAGTCTCCTTGCAATTAAAGGCCTTTCAATGAGAAAGACCTTTAATTCGTAGACATATAATATGGTGGCGGTGCTGAGATTCGAACTCAGGACCCTGCGGGTATGAACCGCATGCTCTAGCCATCTGAGCTACACCGCCAAAATTAGTTGGCTGGTTAGTTGGTTAGTGCTATTAATTTATTCATCGACTCACTAAATAACTAATGACTATTTGCCATTTTTATTATATTAGCAAAAAACCTCCATCAAGATTTCTGATTAAGAGGTTTTATAATTTGGTTGCGGGGGGCGGATTCGAACCACCGACCTTCAGGTTATGAGCCTGACGAGCTACCTAACTGCTCCACCCCGCGTCAAATTTAAATATTTTTTAATTTTTAATATCATGTCTAATTTCATTTTACCATAAAAGTGCCGGAGGCCGGAATCGAACCGGCACGAACCTTACAGCTCGCAGGATTTTAAGTCCTGTGCGTCTACCTATTCCGCCACTCCGGCAGACTGCAAGTAATTATATGATAAATCTTTCAGCTCGTCAATAGTATATACACAATAATATTTTTTTATTTATAAGAAAATTGTAAATATCAAGGTAACTGAAAGCGAAAAATTAAAAATCTAATTAAAATTTATTGTAACCTTAAAAATTAATATGCTTAAAAAAAATATTTTTTATTAATTGTCTAATTTTATTTTTCAATGCCTTTAATCAATATTTCATCCGGTTTGGTTAAACCTAATTCTTCTCGGGCAATTTTCTCTATGGATTTTTTCTTACTTAGACAGTCAACTTCTTCAGATAAATCTTTATTTCTCAACTCTAATTTTTCAATTTCTGTTTCTAATTCTTTAATATCTTCTTTTAACTGCAATATTCTGGCATATTTATCAGAAAATATATATGTAGTGTAAAAAAGTAAAAGTAAAATTAATATCCAAACTATTTTTGATTGAAATACCGATTTAATCGATATCATTCTAAATTGAACACAGCCTTTCCCCGATACACTGCTGAATCACCTAATTGTTCTTCAATTCTTAATAATTGATTGTATTTCGCAATACGCTCTGTTCTACAGAGAGAGCCGGTTTTAATTTGACCTACATTTGTAGCAACCGCCAAATCGGCAATAGTAGTATCTTCTGTCTCGCCTGAGCGATGAGAAATAACTGAAGTAAAACCTGCCTTTTTTGCAGTTTCTATTGTGTCCAAAGTTTCGGATAAGGTTCCAATTTGATTAAGTTTTATTAAGATAGAATTTGAAGCGCTTAATTTGATTCCCTTGATAAGTCTTGCTTTATCCGTTACATATAGATCATCTCCTACAATTTGAATCTTGTTCCCTAATTTCTTTGTAAGTTTTTTCCAACCTTCCCAATCGTCTTCGGCAAGACCATCTTCTATGGAAATGATGGGGTATTTATCTACTAATTCAGTATAATAATCTATCATTTCATCTGAAGTTCTAATAGCACCTTCGCGGGATAATATATATTTCCCTTCTTTATATAATTCAGAAGCTGCTGGATCCAGAGTAATAAAAATATCCTTTCCCGGTTTGTATCCTGCTTTTTCTATTGCCTTTACTATTAATTGAATGGCTTCTTCGCTTGATTGTAAGTTAGGAGCAAATCCTCCTTCATCTCCAACTGAAATATTATAACCTTTTTCTTTTAGTACTTTTTTTAGAGTATGAAATGTTTCAGCTCCCATTCTTAGACTCTCTTTAAAATTAGTACCTCCGGCAGGTGCAATCATAAATTCCTGTAAGTCAACACCACTATCAGCATGTTTTCCTCCATTTAGAATATTCATCATTGGAACCGGAAGTTCCCTGGCGTTAACACCACCAATATAGCTATATAGAGGTAAACCTAATAAATTAGCAGCTGCTTTAACTGTAGCTAATGAAACTCCTAAGATTGCATTGGCTCCAAGGCGACTTTTGTTCGGTGTTCCGTCAAGTTCAATTAAGAGATTATCAATCAATAATTGATCCATTGCGTCATATCCAATAATTTCCGGAGCAATAATTTCATTAACATTTTCGACTGCTTTTTTTACTCCTTTTCCCAAATATCTTTTTTTATCCCCATCTCTTAATTCAATCGCTTCATGAACACCTGTGCTTGCTCCGGAAGGTACCTGGGCTACTCCAATCGCCCCACTTTCAAGTTCAACTTCTACTTCAATTGTTGGATTTCCTCTGGAATCTAATATTTCCCTGGCATACACATCAAAAATATCACTCATTTTATTTAATCTCCTTTCTTTTAATTATGAGTATCATCTTATAATTTTCATAGTTATATCATTAAATTAAATATTCATTGGTCATATTTAACCTGCAAAATGACTAAATAAAAAAGAACCCAGGCTAAAATAAATTAGTAAACTTCCTACATCCACAATAGTTGTAATAAATGGACCGGTAGCAATCGCGGGATCTATATTAATTTTAGTAAAAATTAAGGGCAGTAAAGTCCCGGCAGTGGCTGCGGTCACCATAGTAACACATAAAGATAATCCTACGGCTACTCCTAATAAATAATTACTTTGCCAGAACAAAGCAACAATACCTGTAATCACTCCAGCAATAATACCAATCCATAAACCAACTTTTGCTTCGGTCCAAACATTTTGCCATAATTCATCTAATTTTAATTGACCTGTCGCTAAAGCACGAACCGTAATGGTGGAAGATTGAGCCCCTACATTCCCGCCCATTGCCATAATAATGGGAATAAAAAAAGCTAAAGCTACCACGGTTTGTAAAATATCTGAATGATAGTTTATTACAGTTCCGGATATAATTTCACCAAACATACAAACAAATAACCAGGGAAGGCGCGCTTTTGTCCTGGTAAACGAGTTTGCTTTAATTAATTTATCTTCATATACTTCAAATGAACCGACCATCTTATGAATATCTTCGGTAACTTCTTCTTCTAAAACATCAATGACATCATCCACCGTAATTATTCCCAATAAAACCATTTTTTTATTTATAACCGGCATTGCTAAAAAATCATAATCAGAAATTTTGCGGGCGGCTTCTTCCTGATCTACGTTGTCAAAAACACTGACCACATCATCTTCCATAATTTCCGATATATTTGCATCAGGTTTGGCAAGAATTAAATCACGCAAAGAAAATACACCAATCAATCTTTCCTTTTTGTCAACAACATATACATAATAAATCATCTCTGCTTTCGGGCTAAGCTCTCTGATTCTATTGATTGCTTCACTTGCAATTAGATCCTCCGGAAGAGAAACAAACTCATTATTCATTATGCTTCCTGCAGTATTTTCCTCATACTTTAAAAGCTCTATGATACCTGCAGCTTCTTCTTTTGGCATTAAATCCAATAATTCGCGAGATTCTTGAGGAGTTATTTCTCCTAAAAAATCAGCTGCTTCATCTGTATCCATCTCTCCAAGGATATCAGAAGCCTTCTCTTTACCTAAAGCTTCCATAATAGTAGTTTGCAATTCTAATCCCAGCTCAGCAAGCAATTCAGCTATTTTTTCATCATCTTTTAATCTTTTAAATATTTCGATTATTTTCTCTAAAGGTAAATAGTCAATGATTTCCGCAAATTCTGTAGGATATAAATTATTAATAATTTCTTTTAATTCTTCATATTTACTTTCTTCCAATATCCTTATGATTTTTTTGGTAAATTCTTCTCTCTTTTTTTCCATCTATTTAATCCTTCTTTTATTTGTTCGGGACACACCAAACACCAGATTCACTTCTTAACCTTTATTAATTTTGGGTGATAGTTACTTCCCAAAAAGCTAAAAATATTCTCACCAGATTATATATGGTACATGCAGAGAATATTATAGCATATTATTATTTTTTAGATTGCAATCATATAACATCTTAAGTAAATTTATTTTTTTAATTTTCTTTTTTAATTATTTCTTCTAACATTCTATATAATGATGAAGCATATTTAGCTGGAACGTTTTTTAACGGAACCTCAAATATTTTTAAGCGAGTAATTTTAGATGAAAAACGAATTTCTATTTCATCATTCACTCTAATTTCATCTCCTGCTTTAGCTATTCGATTATTAACTTTAACGCATTTTGCAAGACATGCCTTCTTAGCTTCTGTTCTTCTTTTAATTATTCTGCTTATTTTTAAATATTTATCTAATCGCATATTTGTCAATTAGCCAATTTGTCAATTAGCCAATTCTCCAATTAAATTCGTTAGTATTTAGTTAGCCAGTTGACCAGTCTACCAGTCACTCGGTATTCCAGTCTATCAACCAATGTATAGTAAATAATACTTCATT
>CAZMLS010000069.1:7158-9757 GCA_964567215.1 uncultured Atribacterota bacterium
TTTTCTTCATATAAACTAAACGCTAGCGTTAGCAACAGCAATTCCTGTCCTCTATATTCTTTTTCACTATATATACTACAACCTGTTTTACTCTTTTGTTTTTAATTGAGGGAAAAGTATGACTTCTTTGATTGAACTTGAATTAGTAAGCAACATCATTAATCTGTCAATACCAATACCCAAACCTCCGGCAGGTGGCATACCATACTCTAGAGCTTCTATATAATCTTTATCCATAAAATGACTTTCCAAATCCCCTGCTTCTTTTTTAGCTACTTGTTCTTCAAATCTTCGTTTTTGCTCGGCAGGATCATTTAATTCAGTAAAAGCATTGGCTAATTCCATTGAATTAATAAATAATTCAAAACGTTCAACTAATTTTGGATCATTTTTCTTTTGTTTTGATAAGGGAGATACTTCAAGAGGATAATCAAAGATAAAAGTGGGTTGGATTAATGTAGATTCTACATATTTCTCAAAAAGCTCATTGGTAATTTCGCCTCTGCTTATTGTACCTTTTGTACCTTTAATGTCCAGATTGTTTTTTTCTATGATTTTTTCAAAATCTTTCTCGGGTAATTTTTCCATATCAATTCCACATACTTCTTCAATGGCCGCATACATGCTTATTCTTCTCCAGGGAGAAGAAAAATTGATGATATTTCCTTGATACTCAATTTCCAGTTTACCAAAAATATTTTTAATAATATGTATGATGAGTTCTTCGGTAATTTGCATCATAGTATGGTAATTGCCATACGCTTCATATAATTCAACCATGGTGAACTCAGGATTGTGTTTAGTGGAAATTCCTTCATTCCTGAAATTACGGTTTAATTCGTATACTTTTTCCAAACCTCCAACCAGTAATCGCTTTAAGTATAGCTCCGGAGCTATCCGTAAATAAAAATCCCTGTCCAGGGCATTGTGGTGTGTAATAAATGGCCGAGCTGTAGCACCACCGGGAATAGGCTGCATAATTGGTGTTTCAACTTCCAGATATCCTTTGTTGTCTAAAAAATTTCGCAATAATTGTGTAACTTTACTTCTTTTTACAAAAATATCACGAACCGAAGGATTTACAATTAAATCTAAATATCTTTTTCTATATCTTGTTTCTACATCTCTCAGTCCGTGCCATTTTTCCGGTAAACTGCGAATGGATTTACACAGGAGGGTTAATTCTTCTGTAAAAATAGTTAATTCTCCCGTTTTTGTTCTAAACACTATCCCGGTAATTCCCAAAATATCTCCAACATCAGTTTTATTAAAAAGTTCGAATGCTTTCTGACCAATTTTATTAGATTTTATATATACTTGGATCCTTCCCTCAACATCTTCAATATCGGCAAATGCGGCTTTACCATGTTTCCTTAAAGCCATCATTCTTCCAGCAATAGTAACCTTTTCTTGACTACTTTCACCAATGCCCAACTGGTTGAACTTTTGTGTAACTTCTCCAATTTTATGTGTTCTTTCAAATCTTTGTCCAAAGGGGTCAATCCCTTCTTTTCTTAGATTTTCTATCTCGTCTCTTTTAATAGAAATGATTTCCAATGTAGTCTTTTTTATCTCCATTCATTCATCCTTTTATTTAATTTTTAATAAACAAACAAAACACTCTTATATTTACAGGGCGCAACCATCAAAAATTATTGCTTGTTGCGTACCCTTAAAGTCATATAAATAAATAATGAACAAAGCATTTTATATCATGTCAATATATTTAAAACTTTGTTCATTATAACGCTTATCAAATAAACTATGTATATGTAAAATTATTTAATATCTAACACTTTAAACTTGAGTTGTCCTGCCGGTACTCTAATTTCCACAACATCACCTTTCTTTTTCCCTAATAAAGCTTTTCCAATAGGTGAAGAAATGGATATTTTGCCAAAGTCCGGTTCAGCTTCTACGTAATCTAATATTATAAATTTAATCTTCTTTTTAAGCTTTAAATCTTCAACAAACACTTCTGAACCCAATGATACGAAATCGAAGTTCTTCTTGCTTTCATCAATTAATTCATAATTTTCAATAATTCTCTCCAGAGTAAATATTCTTCCCTCTATAAAAGCTTGCTCATTTTTTGCGGCATTATATTCTGCATTCTCCGATATCTCACCAAAACTTACCGCATTTCTAATTTTCTCAGCAATTTCTTTTCTCTGTACTCTTTTAAGATGATGCAATTCTTCTTCTACTTTTTTTAAGCCTTCTTTTGTTAACATGACTTTTTTGTTGAACATTTTACATCTCTCCAATAAAAATATTTATTATATACTATCTTGTATAAAAGCATAATTATCTTATTTTCATGCATTCGTTTTTACGAATTAACAATAAGCACTATTATCTTTTAATAGAGTAATAGTGCCTAAGAGTTAATTCGTTAATTATCTTTACAAGAGATTATAAGGTATTGTTTTTTTCTTGTCAAATAAATTTAATGCTTGTCATGTTGCTAACAAAAAAAGTATTGATAAATATAAATTTTTTCCTCGATTACCTCATAAAGTATTCACAAATTTGCGTTTATCTAATACTATATTATTCCTAATTTTTTACCACATCTTTCAAAAATCTCCAAGGCTTT
>CAZMLS010000070.1:0-9013 GCA_964567215.1 uncultured Atribacterota bacterium
TTTAATTCCTTTGGCAATAACCAGTGTACCGGCATCTGTTGCAGAAAATCTCCCTTTATCATCTTCGGTAATCAACCGGTCTTTTTTTAACTGTGCCAGGGAATCACCAATCTTTTCCCGGCACCTCTTTTTATCAATAAAGAACTGCCAGTACCCGCGATGCTCCTCACCCTCCGGCAATGAAGCAGAAGATGCCTCCCTCAAACTACCTTCATTAATACCGGCCAAAAGTGCATCCAAAGTATCTTTCCCGCCAACAATCAGCCGAAGCAATAGTGTGGCTAAATCTTTTTCCCTCTTCCCGGGACCTGCCGCCCTCACACTATCCAAATCGCCCGTTTCCGGATAGGGGATGACCTCTTCTGCAACTTTTCCCTTTTCCACCCCATCACGCAGGAAATTAAAATAGAGGTTTTTATAAATGCTCTCCGAAAGCAGGGAATGGGCTAAAAAAATGACTCTGCCGAATTCTTCCTTTTTTCCGCTATTTAATCTTCCGGCTCTTCCTCCCATATTCTCTATATCGGTAAAGTTCAGACTGGTAAGGCGGGCATCTTTGCTGTCTCCGGTAGCACTTTCTATTTTATCGATAGAAAGAATAACATTTTTAAAAGGAAGATTAACCCCCATAGCCAGAGTAGTTGTCGCACACACCACTTTAATTTCCCCGCTCTGCAGGTAACTTTCCACCAGGTTTCTTTCTTCCCAGGACAGGTCAGAATTATGATAGGCAACACCCTTTTCCAAAAGAGAAAGCAGATTATCCCGGGTCAAAGTTTCCTCCATATGTTTTAAGTCCTCTAACGCTTTTTCCGCCGGACAGTCATCCAGTCTATCTGCCAACCACAATGCCCATTTCTTGCATTCCGCCCGGGTAGGGAAAAAGAGCAGTGTAGGTTCATTATTTTCTGCAAAATGCTTGACCGTCTGCAGTATATAATCTTCCCGGCAATTATCTTCTACAGCCAGTCGATGAAAAAAGACCTCTTCCCCGACTTTCTTTTCATTATGGGTGATATATTTAAAGATGCCTTCCCTGACTATTCCCTTACGCAGCTCTACCGGACGACTATAAGAGGTAAGCACCCGGCAGGGGAACCAATCCAAAAATCCCTCTTGATTTTCCAAAAATGCCGAAAGACAAATGGTTTTTATCTTTTGCTCCTGTTTTTGTATATGGACCAGTATCTCCTCCAGCAAAGGACCCCTCACCGGGTTATTGATAATCTGCATCTCATCAATAACCACCAGGGTAACCCCGCTTAAAAATCCGGGATACTTCAATAGAAAATATTGAAACTTTTCGTATATCATGATGGCGATCCCAAATCTTCCGCTACCAATCCTATTATCATCTTCTTTGCGGTCACGCGATGAGATAACAACATCTATCCCGCAAGAATGATATATCTTTTTAAAACGCCGGTATTTTTCCTCAGCCAGAGTCCTTAAGGGAACCAGGTAAATGGTTTTCTTATTATTAATGGCCTGGGTAACGGCAGCCATCTCCCCGACAAAAGTCTTCCCCGATGAAGTAGGTGCAACCACCAGAAGATTATTTCTGCTTAACCCTCTCCCTTTTTTATAATCCAACACCCCATAATCCCTCACCGCCCTTTCCTGTACCGGCATCAGGCAGTGAGAATAATTCTTCTCCCAAATATCCAAAATGTAAGAGGGGATTCCGTAACTTTCTAAATTTTTCATTTCCATTGGTTTTCTAAACAATATTCATCTTTCCTTTCTTTGTATAATTTTTAAAATATGGCCAAATAAGAGGGTGCGAACAAGAGTTTGTATGCCTATTTTACCCCACTTTCTCTCCAATTGCAATAGCTAATTTGAAATATTTTCAAAAAAAGAAGGATTTTCGAAATTTATATTGTATTATACTAATTGGATATGCATTTAAATTTTGGAATTTTCTTGTAACTTTTCTTTATGACTTGCCGACTGTTTTTGACTAACGACTAATTGGAAATTGATTAACTAACCTGTCTCTCATTTCCTCCCCCTTGAGGGGGAGGATTAAGGTGGGGGTGAAATACTTGCACCTCGAAACTCAAAAAAAGGAGCTCTTTATGCAGGAAAAAAACGAAATCATTATTTACACGACACCGGATGGCAAAGAAACGTTTGAGGTCAATTTAAAAAAAGATACCGTTTGGCTTTCTCAAAAGCAGATGGCAGAATTATTTGAAAAAAATACTGATACTATCGGATTACATATAAAAAATATTTTTTCCACCAAAGAATTAAACGAAAAATCAACTACCGAGAAATACTCGGTAGTTCAAATAGAAGGCAACAGAAAAGTAGAGCGTAAAATTAAATTCTATAATCTGGACCTCATTATTTCCGTCGGTTACCGGGTAAATTCCAAACGTGGCACTCAATTCCGCATCTGGGCAACCAATATCTTAAAACAACATCTCGTAAATGGTTACACTATTAATGAAAAGAGAATTCGCGAAGATAGGAATAAACTAAAAGAACTGCAAAAAACATTAAAAATAACCGAAAGACTCCTGCAAAATAAAGCCCTGGATTCCAAGGAAGCTACCGGTCTGCTAAAAGTCATTCTTGATTACCAAAAAGCCTTGCATTTACTTGATGAATACGATTATCAAAAATTAGAGATAAAAAAAGTTACCACCAAAGAAAAATTTAAAATTAACTTGCAAAAAGTTCGCCAGGAGTTAGATCAACTGAAAAATCAATATCCTACGGGATTATTCGGCCTGGAAAAAGACCAATCTTTTTCGGGTTCCATAGGAGCCATTTATCAAAGCTTTGATGGAAAAGATCTTTATCCCAGTATCGAAGAGAAAGCAGCTCATCTCTTATACTTTGTGGTAAAGAATCATTCTTTTATCGATGGGAATAAACGGATTGCTGCTTCTTTATTCTTATGGTTTTTAAATGAGAATGCTATTTTATATAATGATAACGGCAGTAAACGCCTTGCCGATAATGCCCTGGTAGCCTTGACCTTACTTATCGCTGAAAGCAAAGCAGAAGAAAAAGAAACGATTGTTAAAGTCATCGTCAACCTGATCAATAAAAATAATTAAAAAACCTCATCTCTTTCTGTTCTTTCTGTCATTAGTTTTTCTCTCCTCCCCCTTGAGGGGGGAGGATTAAGGTGGGGGTGATTTTAAAATATTTCCCCAAAAAAGAAGGACTTTTATCATTAACGTCGTAACTATAAATAGGTTGTTTTTTAAAATATAATACCCTATACTTTTAAAAGAAAGACAAACATTATTATTTTATATCATGGAAAAGAACAACAAAACTATAAAAAAAAGGAGATAACTATGCCTGAATTTGGAAGTCCGTTTTCCGGACTCAAAAAAGACCGCAAGCTTACAAACGAAGAATTGATTCGCTCAATTAGATTTATGATTTCAGCAGAATATGAAGCGGTTCAGCTCTATATGCAGCTTGCCGAATCAACGGATAATAAATTAGCTCAAGAGGTACTAAAAGATATTGCAGATGAAGAGCGCGTTCATGCCGGAGAATTTCTTAGGCTTTTAAAAGAGCTTGCCCCGGACGAAGAAAAATTTTACGCAGAAGGTGCCAAAGAAGTAGAAGAAGAAATAGGAAAATAAGAAAAAAGTCATTGAATATAAAATATAGATTTTCTTATAAGCTATTAGATTGACTTAAAATCTTCGATTACGTTTTTATTTTTCAATATCCTCCTCCGCAATGGGGGAGGATATTCATTGTATAGTACCTAACCTAAGAAAAAAGGTAGGATGCATTCTTTTTTATCCTCCCGTAACTCAAGATTTTTTATTTCTGATTTTTAAATACTATCGAATATTTACGCAAATTATTAAAATAAATTAAAAAGAGCACGCCAAAATATTTTAATCTATCACAGCATTATGTTTTACTGCATCATATTTTCCTTTCTCTTTTGGAAAAAACTAATGACTGAATTGTAAATAAAGCTCAAGGGAAAGAAAAGTAGTCATTTTTTACACCTAATTTTTTTCTTAAAAAAATCCCTATTACATGATATAATTAAAAAAATATTAAGTTGATGAATGGAATAAAAAGGGGAGAATAATTATGATTACCCAATATTTCATTGTGATCACTATTTTAATCGTGACTGTTATTTTTTTTATCTTGGATGTTTTACGTATTGATTTGGTTGCTATTCTATGCATGCTAACCCTGGGTTGGTCTGGAGTTTTAGAGCCTCTTGAAGCTATTTCCGGATTTTCCAGCAATGCTGTCTTCGCCATGATGGCAGTGATGGTGATGGGCTACGGGATTTCTCAAACCGGTGTTATGGAACGATTTTCTGCCTGGATTTTGAAGATAGCCTCCCATAGCAAACGAAAATTGATCTTAATGGTCTCACTTTCAGTGGGTTTAATATCTGCTTTCATGCAAAATGTCGGTGCAGTTGCTCTTTTTCTTCCGGTAACGCTGACCATAGCCAGGAAAAATAATTATTCTCCATCTGAGCTGATTATGCCCATGGGTTTTGCGGCTATTTTAGGTGGAACTTTAACCATGATTGCTTCAGGTCCACTTATTATCTTGAATGATTTAATGAGAGATTCAGGACTGCAACCTTTTAATTTGTTTCACGTTACTCCCATTGGGCTCATATTATTACTTACAGGTATTTTATACTTTTTACTTTTAGGAAAATATATCTTGCCCGGTAGAAATAAAGAAAAGAAACTCCCTGAGCAAAAATTATTGATCGATACCTGGCATCTACCTTATCAAGTCTATCATTATTTAATTTCACAGAATAGCTCCCTGGTAGGGAAAACCCCCGAAAAAGCCCGAATCTGGGACCAATATGAACTGAATATTTTAGCTATATCTAAAGAAAAAGAGATTGTATATGCCCCATGGCGGGAGACTTATTTTAAAGCAGGACAGGAGCTGGCGTTGTTGGGAAATGTAGAAAATATTCAAAAATTTGTTCGGGACTACGGCCTTCATTTAAAAGAAGGATTAAAGGGGTTTCGGGATTATGAAAGACCGGAAAAATCAGGCTTTGCAGAAGTAGTTATACCTCCTCGCTCTGATTTTATTGGTAAAAGTATTCGTCAGCTTGCCATTCGAAAAAATTTCAACATTGAACCTATTATGGTTTTTAGCCAGGGCAGAGAAATGAAGGGTGATTTTTCAGATAGAAAGATGATGATAGGAGATATTTTGATTTTCCATGGAATGTGGAAAAATCTTAACCGTTTAAAAAAATCGAATCAAGTCATTGTCGTTACTTCAATTAAGAAAGAAGAGGGAAAGAAAGATAAATCATGGATAGCGCTAGCTTGTTTTTTAGGTGGAATTGGTTTATCTACAGCCGGATTTCCACTTTCCATTTCTCTTTTTTCCGGTGCAGTTGCCATGGTGCTAACCGGTGTTTTAAAAATTGAAGATTTTTATTTAGCTATAGACTGGAAAGTAGTTTTTTTGATTGCCGGTTTGATTCCGCTGGGTATTGCCATGCAGAAGACCGGAACAGCTGCCTTTCTGGCTGAAAAAATGGTTTTAGTAGTGGAGGGAAGTCACCCACTTTTCATTCTGTTTTCCATTGCTGTTCTATCCACTTTATTTTCTTTGTTTATGTCTAATGTGGCTTCAACGATTGTTCTGGCGCCTTTAATGATTAACCTGGCAGCGTTGGTCCAAATGGATCCCGGACCTTTGGTCTTATTAGTAGCGGTTTGTTCTGCCAATTCCTTTGTTTTGCCTACACACCAGGTCAATGCGATGTTGATGAGTGCAGGAGGGTATAGAAATACGGATTATTTAAAGGCAGGAGGTGTAATGACTTTTCTTTTTTTAATGGTTGTAACCATTACCTTTTACTTATTTTATTTTTAAAGGAGAATTATAATATGTATATCGAACAATTTTATGTCCCCAAAATTGCCCATAGTTCTTATCTTTTAGGCGGAACGGAACATGGTGCAATTATTGACCCTCGTCGTGATGTTGAAGTTTATATTGAGGCAGCAAAAAGAATGGGCTTTAAAATTACCCATATTTTAGAGACTCATCTGCATGCCGATTTTGTTTCAGGTCATTTAGATTTGGCAGAAAAAACCGGGGCAAAGATTTATGTTCCTGCTTCGGCCGATTGTCAATTTGAACATCAACCCTTGAAGGAAGGAGATGAATTCAAGATTGATGATATCACTATCCGGGTGATTGAGACACCGGGGCATACACCCGAACATCTTTCTTATGTTATAACGGATGAATCAAGAGGAAAAGAACCGGTGGTCGTTTTCTGTGGCGATACTTTGTTTGTCGGGGATGTAGGTAGGCCGGATCTTTTTCCGGGAAAGGCGAAAGAATTGGCTTCTCAGCTATTTGACAGCCTTAATAAATTGAAGGCATTACCGGATTTTTGTGAAGTATTACCAGCACATGGAGCAGGGTCGCTTTGTGGAAGAGCCATGGGTGCAAAACGAAGAAGCACCATTGGGTATGAAAAGAAATATAATACAGCATTACAGATTAAGTCAGAAGAAGATTTTATTTATTCTTTGACCCATAAAATGCCTCCGGTACCCGACCACTTCAGTCGTTGTAGTGATATTAATCGAAAAGGTCCTGAATTGGTTCGCAACCTTAAAAAAATAAAAGCTCTTAATCCTTTAGAATTCAGTGAATTAGCAAAATCCGGGGATTGTGTAGTGCTCGATTGTCGGTCCTATGATGCATTTGGGGGACAGCATATTATCGGTTCGTATGGAATTGACTTTGATGGTAATTTTCCGACTTTTTCCGGATGGGTCATTCCCCCGGAGAAAAAGATTATTTTGGTAACACCTCATCGTATTGAAGTAGAAGAAGTTGCAATATGGTTGAGAAGAGTTGGCATGGATAATGCAATTGGTTTCCTGGATGGAGGTGTGTATGAGTGGGCCAAAAATGGTCTTCCGGGCCAACATACTGACCAGATTTCAGCCCCGGAATTAGAATATATTCGAGATAGTGAAGAAATTAATATCCTGGATGTTAATACTCTTTCTGAATTTGAGGAAGAACATATTGAAGGAGCGATAAATATTCCTGTACCTGCCCTTCGGGAAAGATATAAAGAACTTGATAAAGAAAAGAAATATTATGTTATCTGCAGCACCGGCCATCGTTCGAGTTTGGCCATCTCCCTATTAATGCAAAAGGGTTTTCATTCTCTCATCAATGTAGCCGGTGGAATGACTGGCATGGGAGAATTAGGGGAAAATCGGGAAATGATAAAAAAATGGGGTAGTTTCCCTTATCGGGGGAAAATTCACCGAAAATAATGATACTGAAAGGGAGGAAGTGAAATGGAATTTCTGACACTAAAATTATGGTCACCTTATTGGGTGGGGATAGGAATAGGTATTTTGAGTTGGTTTACTTTTTTGCTTTCCGACAAACCAATCGGTTGTTCAACTGCTTTTGCGCGGACCATGGGTATGATAGAACATGCTTTAACCGGCAAAAATGTAAATAAAAAGGCCTATTACCAGAAATTCCCTGCTAAAATTGACTGGGAGTGGATGTTTGTCCTGGGAATTATTATTGGTGCGTTTTTTTCAGCTTTACTTTCCGGGGAATTCCGGTTAAATTGGCTTCCTGAATTATGGATGGCCAGGTTTGGACTTGAGGTATTTCCTCGAATAGTAACTGCTTTCCTGGGTGGTATTCTTTTGGGAGTAGGGGCAAGATGGGCAGGCGGATGTACCAGTGGTCATGGTATTAGTGGTACATTGCAACTTGCTGTAAGTAGCTGGATGGCTGCTATTCTCTTTTTTATAAGTGGTATATTGACTGCTCACTTGATTTATTAAGTAAAGGAGGTTGAAAATGTTAAAAAATCTACATTCTAAAAAAAAGATACAACTTATTTTCGGTCTGCTTATGGGGATAATTTTTGGTTTCCTTTTGCAGAAGGGTGGAGTAGGAAAATATGATATTATCCTGGGACAATTGCTCTTAACAGACTTTACCGTTATTAAAATTATGTTATCTGCCGTGGTAACCGGAATGCTGGGTGTTTACATTCTTAAAGAATTCGGTCTGGTTCAGCTTCATCCCAAGCCGGGTTCTATAGGTATGACCGTAGTTGGCGGGTTGATATTTGGCATGGGGTTTGCTGTACTTGGATATTGTCCCGGAACCATCTCTGCGGCGATTGGCCAGGGTAATCTGGATGCATTATTTGGAGGTTTTATCGGAATTTTGGTCGGTTCCGGAATTTTTGCTCATCTTTATCCCCATTTACAGAGTGTTCTAAAAAAAGGATGGTTTGGTGAAATAACCATTCCCGAGTATTTTAAAGTGAATCCCTGGCTGGTGGTTTTACCGCTTTGTTTAATCATCATTCTTTTCTTTTACTGGATTGAATCAATAGGTTTATAAACCATCTATGCTGATTTATCAGGGTGTGGTAATATCAACTCTTTTTCTATGTCATTCCCGAGCAGTCGGGAATCCATCTTTTCTTTCTGTCATGCAGATTATGTTGAACAAATTGGAACCGGAATAAACAGGATTAAAAACTCTGTTAAAGAACATGATTTAGAGAATGCGGAATTTTATTATAATAAATTTATTGGTGTAATCAAGCCAATGTTTGAAGAAATATCAAATCTAAGAAACCAAAACCAAAAACTTGCCCAAGCGCGGGACTTATTATTACCGCGACTAATGAACGGCACAATTGAGGTGTAAAATAATGAAAAAAAATAAACAGATTGCCAAACAAAACAGTTTCACAGAATTCCTTCTTTACACTACGCCAAATGGCAAGGTGAATGTGGAGATATTTTTGTGCGATGAAACAGTCTGGCTTTCACAAGCAAAAATCGCTGTACTATTCGATATAGATCGATCTGTTATCACTAAACACCTTAAAAATATATTTGAAAGTGGTGAATTACAGGAAGATTCAGTATGTGCAAAATTTGCACATACTGCCGCAGACGGTAAAACCTATCAAACAAAATTTTATAATCTCGATGCC
>CAZMLS010000071.1:0-8890 GCA_964567215.1 uncultured Atribacterota bacterium
CAATTGGGGAAATTGATAGGATATCTCTCCTTCAAAATTATCAAAAGTATTATTTTCCCAACGAATATCTTCTAATTTTAAATTACTTTCTATTTGAGGCCGTGAAAGACTACCCTGAATTTTACCGGTAATATTTCCGATTCCGCTTAAACTTTTAAGGTTAGGTAGAAAGGAAAAATCTTCCAATAAAATAGAATCACCCTAAATTGAAAATCCAGCTGATTTTCAGTTAACATTTTTCCGGAAATATTCAATTGATTTTGAAGATAAGATAGGGTAAGTCTGTTGAGTTTAAAAGAAAAAAGATTAATTACATTCATTTCCAACTGGGCTGTAATGGGTTCTTTTAATGGGTTTTCTAATAATTTCACTTCCTGAGCAGTTAACAGACCGGTTAAGCTGATAGGGGAATTTTTCTGGAGCGCTCCATCTACATTGATTTTTCCGGATATTATACCTGAAAATGAATCGAAAATAATTATATTTTCAAAGACAGAATTTTCCAAATCAAGCCCATTGAAAGATGCAGAAAGGTGATAAGCCGGAGTTGTGGTTTTTAAATCAATAATGCCTTCCAGTGCTATTTGAGCATTCTCCCATTGAGTCTTCAAAGAGTCTATCATAAGATCATTTTCTTTAAAAGAGAATAAAAGATTGGTATTTTTAAATTTCCAATCGTCTAGATTGAGCAACAAGGAGTTAATCACACCTTTAACCTGAAAATCATCGAGATTGCCTTGTAAATTCATGTTTAACGAGATATCTCCATCCGCTAAAAAATTGGATTCGGGAACATATTCTTTCAATTCTTCCATTAAAACAGATAGAGAAACATCATTTGCTTTTAAATCAAGGTTAAAATTAAGAATTTCTTGAAACGATAGCATTCCGTTGACAAAGAAAGGTTGGTTATATAATAATCCTTGAAGCGTATCGATTTGAATCTCTGTATCTTTAAATTGAATTGTTCCGTGAATATTTTCGATGAATATTCCATCGAGAACATCGGGCCTTAAATCAATGTCTTTAAATGATATTTCACCCTGCCAGGAAATTTTAGCTGGCTCTAAATTTGAATCCATGTTTAACGCTAGTTTTAAATCAAATTGACCCTTTTCCAGATTTAATAATTCGGTATCATTTATATAATCTTTAAAATCCATCATATCAACATTTTTAAGCTGGCAATTTAAAGAATAATACGGTTTGTCAATAAATAAATATCCCTGCAGAGCAATCGATGAATCCATTTTTTTTGTTGCACCATTCATTTCAAATTCAACTTTAGGTAGTTTAAATAAATTGAAGGAACCATTCAAGTCTTTAACTTCAGTGATTATTTTACTGTTTTCTTGTATGGCATCATCTTGAAAGAGGAGGGAACTGTCTTCAAATGTTATTTTATTAAATGTAAAATTACTGCTCAACATTTCCGGTTGAAGGTTAAGATTTTTTAGGAAAGTAAAATCTCCCTTTATATCTCGCTGAAGATTTAATTGAGCTTTTTGAAAAGTGAGCTGTGTAATCGTTAACTGCCAGTTTTTTAATGATGGGAAAGGCCATGTAAATTCAAAATTTATAATAACGCTATCTGATTCTAATAAAATTATATTTTCTCCTGAATCCATGGTATCCGAGATGATGAGCTTAGATAAAATCAATGAATGGAAAGAAACGGATTGGATTTTTTCAATAGATACGTTTTTATGCAGGTTATTTTCCAATTGTTTGATAATGATTGGTTTTAGATAAGTTTTGATTGCCTGACTATTTAAAATAAAGAGATAGCTTGTTATAAGGACAATAGCGCATACAGCAAATAGCAAAAGGAATAAGAGTATTTTTTTCTTAAAAAACATCATAAATAAAATTACCTCTTTAATTGAACAGATTGAATTATGGTTGATAAATGCCAATTGAATAAATAATATGGCAGAAGAAATTCAAATGAAGTCATACTGTCAGAGAATTATTTTAATAATATTTATTTAATTATAACATATTTATATATAATTTAATAACTATTCAGATACTGAGCAATCGACATTTTATGTTTTTAATCTTTTTATTTTGCTACAATAAAGTATAGAAAAAATGATATGATATAAAGAGCTTATGAAAGATAAATAAAAGAATAATATATTACCATATGAAATGAAAAAGAGTAGAATAACTCGATTATTATTGTCGAATCTAACTGTTTTTTACTCGCAAATATAAACATGTCATTAAAAATACTATATAATTTACAAAATAAGATTTACAATAATCGGGTAAAATAAAGAAATGAACTGATGAATAAAGCTAATAAGAAAAATATTTATTGAATTTAAAATGCCATAAAATATCAAATTAAGAGGTGAATTATTATGATTAAGCAAAAGAATAAGGATTCAAAAATGACAGGTCTACCTCCCGGAACTTTGATTCATGTTGGAGAGAAAAAGATTGAAAATGCAAAAATAACGGTTATTAACTACAACAAAGAAGAATGCCATGAAATCGAAATAAAAGATATTGTAGATTGTTTTCCGTTCGAAAAAAACTCTAGCGTCGCCTGGATAAATATTGATGGCATTCACAATAGTGAAATAATAGAAAACATCGGAAAAAACCTAAATCTCCATCCTCTTCTTTTGGAAGATATAATGAATACCCATCAACGTCCCAAAATGGAAGATTATGGCGATTACATCTTCATGGTCTTAAAAATGCTTTACCATAATGCAGAACAGGATAAGTTGGAAATCGAACAGGTCAGTTTAATTCTTGGTCCAAACTATGTAGTTTCTTTTCAAGAAAAGGAAGGAGATGTATTCAATCCTGTTAGAGAGAGAATTAGAAAAGGGAAGGGGAAAGTAAGAAAAATGGGAGCAAGTTATCTGGCATATACACTAATAGATGCAATCATTGATCATTATTTTGTACTTCTTGAAGGAACAGGTGATAAAATTGAAGAGATAGAGGAAGAGTTGGTGACCGAACCTGTAACAAAAACCTTGCAAGCAATTCACGATTTAAAGAGGGAAATGATATATTTACGTAAATCGGTTTGGCCGCTGCGGGAAGCAATTAATGGATTGCAAAAAACAGAATCAACCCTAATAGAAGAGTCTGTCGGTCTATATCTAAGAGATGTGTATGACCACACTATTCAGGTCATCGATACCATTGAATCATATCGTGACATGATCTCCGGAATGCTGGATATATATCTTTCCAGCATCAGTAATAAAATGAATGAGGTTATGAAAGTATTGACTATCATTGCCACTATATTCATCCCACTTACTTTTATCGCCGGTATCTACGGAATGAATTTTGTGTATATTCCCGAGCTTCAATTACGATGGGGATATTTTGCTGCTTTATTTGTCATGGCAGTTTTGGGAATCATAATGCTTTTTTATTTTAGAAAGAAAAAATGGCTATAGAAAAGAAGATGAATAATAATATACTGATGTCAGATTTAGGATACTATTTACCGTTTTAATGATAATATTAAAAATACCATAATCAACAATCAGAAATGATTATTATTTTCTACCTTCTTTTGCTAGTGCTGCAATTTCCTTTTTCTGTTTGGCAATCAATCGTATTCTTTTTATCCTTGATATTGTATTAATTAAATAGCTGGTTAATATACCGGCAATAAAGGTAGCTATTAAAACAAAAGTCAGAGAGCCTTTTACTTCCCAATTCAAAAAATGTACGATAAGGGGAAAAGGGTTTTGAAGGGAAAAAATAAGAATAAAAATTGCAATGATTGCAGCAAAAACTAAATAAATTTGCATCAGAGCCTCCTTTATAAAATAATTTCTGAGTAACACTTGTCAGGAAATTATAAATTATAAATTCAATGCCATTTTAATTATTTTGAATTTTCATTTGTTAATAATATTGTTTGAGTAGGATAGGCAAATACGATTTCCTGTTTTTCAAATATTTCTTTAAGTTGAAAATTAATTTCTTGTTGGATATCCATATATTTTTTATAATCATTGCTAAGAACAAAATATACAACTTCAAAATTTAAACTGTAATCACCATAGGAAGCAAAATGGGCTCTACTATAGGTTGTTTCCGGTATTTTTGTGATAATATTTTCTACAATTTTAGGAATCTCTTTTAATTTTATTAAACCGGTTTGATAGGTGACTCCAAACTGAAATGACGCACGTCTCTGATTCATCCGCTTATAGTTTTTAATTCTAGAGCTGGTCAAGTCCTGATTAGAAAAAATTAATTGTTCTCCTCCCAAGCTGCTTAAACGGGTTGTTTTAAGCCCGATGTACTCTACAGTTCCTTTAAAATCACCAACAATGAGAAAATCACCAATTTCAAAAGGTCTATCAAAGAAGATAATAAAATAACTGAATAAATCTCCCAAAACGGTTTGAGCTGCAAGGGCAATAGCAATACCACCAATACCTAAACCTGCGACCAGCGTGGAGATTTTGATTCCTAAATTATCTAAAACAACAATAAAGACAATACTCCAAACGAGAAATTTTAGAATTGTAAAAATGCCTTTTAAGACTTGTTTTTTAGATTTATCTTTTTCCTTTTTTAGCCAATAAGTTTCCAGCACGTAAATGGTAATGGATAATAAAAATTGTACGCCGAAGAAAATCAGAAGTGTAATAACAAAAATATTAAAAAAATGCTCAATTTGCGATTCCATGGTAAGTCGCTTAATACTAATATAAAAAGCACCAAAATAGACTAGATTTAAAAATGTTTTTATCTTTTCTTCGAATGCTTTAACGAATTTGTCATCTATATTTGTCTTAGTATTTTTTACCCATGCTTTAATAAATCTAAAGAATAATTTTTTTATAATTTGAATGAATATGATAAGCAGAATGAAAATAATGATAACAAAAAGATAATCGAGTACTCGGTTGTGAAAATAGGTTTGTTGTAAAAATCCATTAATCATCCACACATCCTCCTCTGAATATAGATAATCATTATTGAGTTCAAAAAATCTTCTAATATATTATATTTATATTATATAATATTATTACCAAAATATCATAATATTTTTTATAAAAAAATAAAGTGTATACAATAGAGAATCTAGAAATTAATATAAATGAAGAAAATAAAGGGGTCAGGTCTCAACATTTGACATAACTTCTTACTAGGATTGAAACTAATCTGACAAAAAGTGTTTTTATAGGTAAAGAAGGTTTTTTAAGATAAGGGTATTTAATAAGGTGTTGATTTATTCAAGATAGAACAGGGGACTGTTGTATTCGCTCAATAATTCGGTGATTTTGAGATCTGGAAATTTATAATAGGAGGAAATCATGACTATCTATTCTCATTTCCGTTTGGAGGTTTTTAAGAAATGTCCTTTAAAATATAATTTACTATATTGGTAAGATTAAAAGAAAAGAAGAGGGCATCGAGGCTTTTTTGGGTTCCCGCTTTCCTTATCTGAAATAGGCATAATTTTCAAGATGGATTATTCGGCTGTTTCTCAGGCTGCTAAAAGATTTGAAAAAAAAAGCGAAATGAATCATGAAATAAAGGAGATTGTGCAAAAGGTGACAACAGCCTTAAAGGAAGAATGAATGTCAAATGTTGAGACCTGACCCCTTTATTGCTTTTAAATCTTTTCAGTTTCATCACTAATACAGAAGTCGCGAAAATCGTCTAATAGCCTCCATCATTCTACAGGAAAGATCACATGTATAACCAATTTTTTAAGCTAAATTATAACCCCTACTTAAAATTAGTATAGTTAACAATTATAAAGCTATAATGCAAAATCCGATTGCACAAAATATTTTATTTGATTTTTGTCTTTGTTTGGTGTTAAATTATTGTCATTATTGATTTAGGCTTTAGGAGGAAGACTTTTTATTATGGCCTTTGCATTATTAAAAACCTTTTTAGTATTAATTGTGGGTACATTCAGTGGGTATCTCTGTCAGAAATTAATTGACAAAAATCATTGGATTACCCCTGAATCAAAAAAAGAAATAAGTATTTTTCTACAGAAACTGGGAATGCTTTGGTTTGTTTCCATTACTTATATCGGGAGCTTATGGATTTTTAAGATAGAAAGTGTTACAAAAATCATTAGTATGCCTTTTGTAGGAGCAGTTTCTACTATCACCGGTGGCTTTTTTGCTGTTATGATTGCAAAATATTATCATTATAACCGTAGAGACATTGGCTCAATGTTCAGTTGTGGATACTTTGCCAATAATGTAACTCTGGGTGGAATGATTTGTTTTTTTTATTTAGGTGAAGAAGGATATGCTTTAGTACCCATTTTAACTTTTCTCATGCGTTTGTTATACTATGGTTTGGGATATCCTATAGCCCATATGTATGCTGAGGATTTTGTTGAACAAAAAGAAACCACAAAAAAAATAATAGAAGTGATTAAAGATCCCTTTTTTTATATAGGAGTAGGTTCTGTTCTGGTTGGTATTTTCCTGAATCTAAGTTCCTTAAAGCGCCCGGAAATTTATACGATAATTAACGAAATTCTCATTCCGCTAACAACTTTTATTTTGCTTTTTTCAGTTGGTCTTACTTTTAAATTTAGTCGTGTTTCCCAATATCTCAAAGAATGTTTTCTTATATCTCTTGTAAAATTTATAGTAGTACCCGCAACCATATTAGTGATTGTACTATTGCTTGATTATCAATCCATCAATCTGGGTTTACCATTAAAGGTTTCTTTAATACTGTCTGCCATGCCAGTTGCCTTTAATTCTGTTATTGCTGCCAATATTTATAACTTAAATGTTGATTTGGTCAATTCCTGCTGGATTTTTACTACATTCGCGGTCTTATTTGTTTTACCATTGCTACTATTTGTCATAAATTTGTTCTAATATAAATATAGGTTGAAAGCACATAGGAGGGTCTATAATTAAAAAAAGCTTTTATAACTATAGAATAATCTAAAAAGGTTAGGATAGGCAAATAACTTTCTTTGTGCAAGAATAAAACATATAGCCAGGGGAACATTTGTAGACAAATATTAGTCCTTTGCATTTTGCTAAAGGACTTTTTTGTTTTAAAAGGGATTTATAAAAGATTTGTAGTATAATAAGTATAGAAAAATTATATAATATTGAAATAAAGCACTTGAAAAATATACCAAGTTGAACAAATAAAGAAAGTAGTTCGGCAATTTTAAGTTGTGCGAAAGTCAGAGTGCCGAACATCAGATATCCTGAAAGGTTATATGCAATGCAATATAATTAATAACTATATTTTAAGGAGGCATAAATGATATTTTGTTGGGTAACTATCCATGTAAAGGACCTGGAAAAATCATTGCATTTTTATCAAGAGATCATTGGTCTTAATATGAATCGGAGAATGAAGCCAAACCCTGATATGGAAATTATTTTTCTGGGATCTAGTGAGACACAAATAGAATTAATTTACCATACAAAAGTGGATGATATTGCTATTGGGAAAGATATTTCTCTGGGTTTTGTAGTTGATTCAATTGAACAAATGATTGAGATATTGAAGAAAAAAAATATCCCAATACATTCAGGGCCATTCCAACCCAATCCTTCTATTAAGTTTATATATATACTCGACCCAAATGGAATCAAAATTCAATTTGTTGAAAATATAAAATAAGAAGAAGAACAACCAAACGGGGATAGACTTCACTTCACAAATCCATAAAATATAAAAAGAAAATAGATTAAAAAATGTGAAATTGTGAAGCATAACTCCTAATTTTTACATCAAGCATATAGTAAAAATATTTGTAATTAATTGGGTATAATGGTGAAAGAAAATGTGTCAAAGGACCTTTCCCTGTCACAGTTCCGTTCTATTCATCCTCCGAAAGAAGGATTATTTTATATTTTAAAAAGATATAAGGAGAGCGATTAAGATGATAAAAGGCAAAAAACCAATAAATAAATATGCTTCATGGATAGCCCTTGAATCTCATTACCTGAAGATATGTGATTTGCATTTACGCCAGCTTTTTGCTGATGACCCCGGGCGCGGCAGACGTATGGCAATTGAAGCAGTAGATATATACTTTGATTATTCGAAACATCGGATTACCGATGAAACATTAAAGCTGCTCATTCAATTAGCGGAGGAAGCAGGTCTGCGCTCCCGGATCGATGCCATGTTTCGGGGTGATAAAATCAATGACACTGAGAATAGAGCTGCCTTGCATGTCGCCTTGCGTACTCCAAAAGGAAAATCCATTATTGTAGAAGGTGAAGATATTATCCCCCGGGTACATGAGGTTCTTGATAAAATGGCCGATTTTTCTAATCAGGTACGAAAGGGAGAATGGAAGGGATATACCGATAAAGCTATCCGTAACATTATCAATGTAGGCATTGGAGGGTCTGACCTGGGACCGGTGATGGCCTATGAAGCATTACGGTATTTTAGTCAACGCAACCTGAACTTTCAATTTATCTCCAATATTGATGGCAGTGACTTTGCCGAGGCTACTTACGGTCTCAACCCCGAAGAAACATTATTTATCATATCTTCAAAGAGCTTTAAAACCCCGGAAACGATGACCAACGCACATACAGCCAAAAAATGGGTCCTGAATACCTTAAAACATCCATCTTCTATTGCCAGGCATTTCGTAGCGGTCTCAACCAACCTTTCAGAAGTGGCAAAATTCGGTATCGACCCTAAAAATATGTTTGAATTTTGGGATTGGGTTGGGGGACGCTATTCAATGACATCGGCGATTGGCCTATCCACCATGATCGCCATTGGCTCGGAAAATTTCCAGGCCATGCTTGACGGTTTTCATCGAATGGATGAACATTTTCGCACTGCTCCTTTCGAGAGAAATCTCCCGGTACTCATGGGTCTTTTGGGTATATGGTATAACAATTTCTTTGGTGCGGAAACC
>CAZMLS010000072.1:0-2280 GCA_964567215.1 uncultured Atribacterota bacterium
AAAAAATAAATATGAGTAATATCAAAAAATTAAAATGTTTAATTTGCGGAGCGGAATATCAACCCGATGAGGTGAGATATACCTGTCCGAAATGCGGAGATGAAGGCATCCTGGAAATCATTTACGATTATTCCGGTATCAGAAAAAATTTTACTAAAACGACTTTAAAAAACAATACAGAATACTCCATGTGGAGATATCTTCCACTTTTGCCTGTAGATGATACGGAAAAAATAGGTCCGTTAAAAGTGGGATGGACGCCATTATATGAAGCAAAAAGAATTAGAGAAGATCTTGGAATACCCAATTTGTGGATCAAGGATGATGGTAGAAATCCAACCGCTTCTTTAAAAGACAGACCTTCGGCCATTGCCATCGTAAAAGCCCGGGAATTAGGGGAAAAAATTATAACATGTGCTTCTACAGGTAATGCCGCTTCCTCACTTTCCGGAGCTTCAGCATCGGTTGGTTTAAAAAGCTATATCTTTGTGCCTCAAACCGCACCGGTTGCCAAAATAGCCCAATTGCTGGTTTTCGGTTCCACTGTATTTGCGGTAAGAGGAACTTATGATGAAGCCTTTGATCTATCCATCGAAGCAACCCGGGAATTTGGATGGTATAATCGAAATACTGCCTTTAATCCCTATATGGTGGAAGGAAAGAAAACCGTCGGTTTGGAAATTATTGAACAAATGAATTTTGAAGTTCCTGATTTTGTATTTGTTTCCGTGGGAGATGGCTGTATTATATCCGGAGTAGTTAAAGCTTACAAGGAAATGTTAACCTTAGGTTTTATCAATCATTTGCCTAAAGTAATAGCAGTTCAGGCTGAAGGATGTAAACCGATTGTAGATGCCGTTAACGGAGGCGGAACAGTAAAATTTGTTAAACCCGATACTATTGCTGACAGCATTTCAGTGGGCATACCCCGAAATCGTTTAATGGCAGTTAGAGATGTAAAAGAACTAAATGGATTTGGCGTTGCGGTAAGTGATGAAGAAATTATTAAAGCAATAAAATATTTAGGCACCATACAGGGTATCTTCGCAGAACCTGCTGGCTCTACTGCCTTTGCCGGTATGTTGAAGTGTTTACAGGAAGGAACAATTTCTAAAAAAGATAAAATAGCTGTATTGGTTACCGGAAATGGTTTAAAAGATGTAGAAAGCGCTAAAAAAGCGGGTGGAAAAGCACTTATCATTGATCCGAATTTAGAAGCAGTGAAGGAGAATTTAAAGTGAGGGTAGAAGAAAAGAAAGAATTGGTTGAATTTTTACAAAAACTGATACAAATAAACAGTGAAAATCCTCCGGGAAATGAAAGCAAAATAGCAAATTTTATCAAAGAATTTCTTTCGAAAAATAATATCGATTCTGAAATTATCCACCTGGAAGAAGGAAGAGACTCCCTGGTTGCTAAAATACCGGGTAAAGAAGAAAGAAATATTACTTTCTGTGGTCATCTGGATACCGTCAGAGTAAAAAAGGAGTATTGGAACAAACCGCCATTTCAGGGGTTAATTGAAAATGACAGAATGTATGGCAGGGGAACGTCTGATATGAAAGGTGGCGTGGCTTCCATGATCTATGCTGCCATGCTTATAAAAAGAGAGGGAATTATTCCTCAAAAAACAATTCTTCTGGCTTGTACTGCAGATGAAGAATGGGGATATCGAGGCGCAAAATGTTTAACAGAAAAAGGTTATTTTGACCAAACGGATTTTTTAATTATTACTGAACCTTCCACGCTACAGGTATCTTCCGGAGAAAAGGGAGAATTATGGATAACTGCAAAAATTTACGGGAAATCTGCTCATGGTTCTACTCCTGAATTCGGTGTAAATACTATTATTCCCGGAAGTAAATTGATTATGGAAGTAACCAGGCAATATAAAAAAATATTTAAAACCGATAATTTTTGGGGTAAAACTTCCATGAATATCGGTCAGTTTCATGGTGGCGTACAGGTCAATGTTGTGCCAAATTACTCAGAGATACAATTTGATTTTAGAGTGATTTCAGAAGAAGATAAAGAAAGAGCAATAGGGTTGGTGAAAAAGACCGGCGAGAATATTGCAGAAAAATATAACGTGCGATTCGAACAAGAGGTTTTTAATTACAAACCTCCCATATTTACCGATCCAAAAAATCCTTATATTGAAAAATTTATGCAGGCAGCTGGAGTAGAAGAAGTAATTATTACTAAATACTGTACTGATGGCGCAACAATTCTTCCAATAAGGAAGATGCCTTTTGTTATTTATGGTCCCGGGGATATTGC
>CAZMLS010000072.1:2380-8779 GCA_964567215.1 uncultured Atribacterota bacterium
GTAAAAAATAAATTAAAGAATGTTGGATTATGGGATATTGATTCTTCTAATCTCTTTCGAATCACTTGGAAAAACGAACCGGTCAAAATGAGTGGCCAATTCGGAGGAGTTAATTTTATAGAATTACCTCATGAGTTAACAGGAGTAAAAGCCAGGATATTTGCATTAGTGGGTAAATGGTTTCCTACCGGTTCCCACAAAGTAGGAGCTACCTTTGGTTGTTTAGTTTCTCGCTTGGTTACCGGACAATTTGATCCGACTTCTCAAAAAGCAGTTTGGCCTTCTACTGGAAACTATTGTCGGGGTGGTGCTTATGATGCCGATATTCTCTCCTGTGAATCGATAGCTATCTTACCGGAAGGGATGAGTAGAGAGCGTTTTGATTGGTTGGCTAAAGTAGCCGGAGAAGTAATTGCTACTCCGGGAACAGAGAGTAATGTAAAAGAGATTTTTGATAAATCCTGGGAGCTGAAAAAAACCAGGGATAATGTAGTAGTATTTAATCAATTTGATGAATTTGGTAATCACCTCTGGCATTATGAGATTACCGGTCATGCCATGGAAGAAGTTCTATCTCAAGTGATGACTTCTAAAGATAATTATTCCGGTGTAGTTTTAACTACCGGCTCAGCAGGTACCCTGGGTTGTGGAGATTATATGAAAGAAAAATACCCTACCAGCAAGATAGCCGCCGGAGAAGCCTTGCAATGTCCTACACTTCTGGCTAATGGTTTTGGTGCTCACCGTATTGAAGGTATAGGAGATAAACACGTTCCCTGGATTCATAATGTGAGAAATACTGATATGATTATTGACGTAGATGATAATAATAGTATGGGAATAATTCGTTTATTTAATGAACCTGTCGGTCAGAAATATTTAAGAAAAAAAGGTGTTCCTGCAGACATAATTGAAAAATTACCACTAATGGGAATTTCCAGCGCAGCCAATATGATAATGGCTATCAAGTTTGCTAAATATTATGAATTAACCGAAAAGGACATAGTTTTAACTGTCTTTACCGATTCAATGGAAATGTATAGCTCTCGATTAAAAGAATTAGAAGAAGAATTTGGTTCTTATAATGAAACCGATGCAGCTATTGATTATCATCGTAATCTACAGGCACTATCTACCGATTATATGCAGGAATTAACCTATAATGACCGAAAACGCATTCATAATCTAAAATACTTTACCTGGATCGAACAGCAGGGTAAAGATTTGGAAGAATTAAATGCCCAGTGGTACGATTACGATAATTACTGGAATGGCATTCACCAGCAAGTTGGTAAGATAGATGAATTGATTAAAAAATTTAATGAAAAAACCGGATTGTTAAAATAGATTGAAATATTTATACCAAGAGAAAAAAAGTTTTTCCTTGTATTCTAAAATGATTTATAATAATAAGGGAGACAAAAAAAATGAGATATCGTGAAGTAAATAAATCGGTTAATCGGGTAGATGCCTATGAAAAGGTAACCGGTAAAGCCAAATTTGCAGCTGACTTACTTTTTCCCGACATGCTTCATGCTAAAGTTTTACGCAGTAGATATCCTCATGCAAAAATTAATAAGATAGAAATAAAAAGAGCTTTAACTTTTCCGAAGGTTAAAGCTCTTTTAACTGCTGCCGATATTCCCAACAATGAATTCGGGGTGATTATTCAAAACCAACAGGTGTTAGCTAAAGAATATGTCTATTATATAGGGGACGGGATTGCCATGGTAGCTGCTGAGACAGAAGAAGCGGCAGAAAGAGCATTGGAGCTTATTGAAGTAGATTATGAAGAACTACCGGGAATTTATGATCCGGAAGAGGCGTCGAAAAAGGCTGCGCTTCGAGTTCATCCTGAATTAAAAGACAATCAGGTCGTTCATCATATATTAAGAAAAGGTGATGTAAATGACGGATTTGCCCAATCGGATATTATCCTGGAAAGAGAATATTCCACTCAATTTATTGAACACAGCTATATTGAACCTGAAGCTATAGTAGCAGTGCCTCATGATAATAATCATCTAATCACCATTTATGGTTCGATACAAAATCCTTTTGCCTGTCGAAATGCAGTTGCCAGCGTGTTAATGGTAAATTTAAATGAAGTAAGAATAATTCAAAATCATATCGGCGGTTCATTTGGCGGTAAGGATGAGGTGATGTCCGCAATGGCTGCCCGGGCTTCTGTCTTGGCTTTAAAAACTAAAAGACCGGTGAAAATGGTAAATTCTCGTTATGAATCCATCCTGGAAAGTTATAAGCGCCATCCCTACAAGATGAAATACAAAATTGGCGCTTCCAGGGATGGTAAACTATTAAGTATGGAAATTCAATGTATCGCCGACAGCGGAGCTTATGCCTGCCAAACGCCTTTTGTTACCTGGCGTTCGGTCGTCCAGGCTACGGGTCCTTACAATTTATCTAATGTAAAAACAGATACGTACGGTTATTATACCAACAATGTCTATACGGGGGCAATGCGGGGCTATGGTTCTCCCCAGATTATTTTTGCTCAGGAATCTTTAATGGATGAATTAGCCGGAGAATTAAATATGAGTCCCGTTGAGATTCGTTTAAAAAATATTTACCATAATAATTCAATTACAGCAAGCGGTCAGAAACTGGATAATCATAAAGTGAGCCTGGAAGAGGTTATGGGAAAAGCAGTAAAAGCCAGCGGTTATTATGGAAAATATGATTTATATAGAGATAATCGATCAAAGCCGGGAGATAAAAAAAGAGGAATCGGAATAGCGATTAGTTTTCGAGGTTGCAGTTTGGGTGCAGAAGCCGTTGATGCTGCCGGAGCCGTTGTGGCTATTCAAAAAGATGGCAGCATATTAATTACCTCCGGATTAGCAGAAAATGGTCAGGGTTTAAAAACCGTTTTATCGCAAATCGCTGCCGAGGAATTGGGTGTGGACATGAAAAGAGTGATTTATTTGGAATTGGATACCTCAATATCTCCTGACAGTGGTTCCACGGTAGCTTCCCGTGGTACTATTTTAGGTGGTAATGCGGTAAAAGAAGCAATGATTAAATTAAAAAACAGAATCCTTGAAATGACCGCAAAAAAATACAAGATGAAGGAAAAAAATATTATAATTAAGGATGATCACCTGATTGAAAAAAATACAAACAAAATATTACTCTCTTTTGAAAAAGCTGTAGAATTAGCCTACCAGGAAGGAGTATGCTTGTCCGCTCTTGGATGGTATCATGCCCCCGATATTTCCTGGAATGAAGAAACTGGACAGGGAAGACCTTATTTTACTTATGTTTACGGTTGCCAAATCGCTGAAGTGGAAGTGGATGTGGGAACCGGAAAAGTAGATCTATTAAAAATGACAGCAGCCCATGATGTAGGTAAAGCAATTAATCCTGCCTGCCTTAAGGGACAGATTTATGGCGGAGTAATGATGGGGATGGGTTATGGTTTAATGGAGGAATTGGAAACAGATAAAGGCTATATTAAAAATGCTAATTTTGACGAGTATTTGATTCCTACAATCAAGGATATGCCGGAAATAAATCCTATTATCGTAGAAAATCCGGATCCAAACGGACCTTTTGGTGCAAAATCCATTGGTGAACCCACCCTTGAAATAGGGGCAGCAGCCATTGCAAATGCAGTAGCTCAAGCAACCGGAAAAAGAATCAGACATTTACCCCTGAATTTGGAAAGGGTTTTATTGGGATATTCTCTAAGTAAAGGGGGAAGAAAAAAATGATCAATTATGATTTTTTAACTACTTCCAAATTAGAAAAAGCACTCAATTATTTAGATAAATCAGCTTATGTAAAAGTGATAGCCGGAGGGACTGATATTTTGGTGGATATTCACAATAAAAGCAAACGATTACCTGAAATATCTCATTTGTTGGATATCAGCCATATCGCTACTTTAAATTTTATCCAGCAAGTTGACCATCATATTGAGATTGGTCCCCTGGTAACCCATTCCGGATTAATACATGAGTCGCTCATTAAAAATAATTTTCCTGTATTGGTGGAAGCAGCTAACACTATCGGCTCAACACAGATACGAAATAGAGGAACTATAGGCGGCAATATTTGTAATGCTTCGCCTGCCGCAGATTTATTACCCCCTTTAATAGCTTTAAAAGCAGAATTGATTTTAACCGGGAAAAGAGAAGAAAGAATAATACCTTTAAAAACATTTTTAACTGCGCCCTATAAAACTGTTATTCAGCCTCATGAATTATTATCCAAAATAATAATTCCTATACTTGGCGATAATTATTATACAGATTTCCAAAAAATTGGCCGAAGAAAAGCACTGTCTATCTCCAGATTAAGTCTCGCTTTAGTTACAAAGATTGATAAAAAAGGTATTTTTCTTGATACAAGGGTCGTCCCCGGGTCTGCCACACCCTATCCCCAATCCCTTCCGGAGACTGAAAAAGCTATTAATGGTAAATCGATATTTAATATTAATTTAGAGGAGATTGGTAAAATAACCAGCGAGGAAATGGTCTTTATTACCGGAGAAAGATGGTCTACTCCCTACAAAAAACCGACTATTGCTGTCCTAACTAAGAGGGCACTGAAAAAAATTATTGAGGAGGCAAAGACCAATGAATAAGATCATAGTAACTTTCAGTGTTAATGGTAAGGAAATAACCTTAAAAGTGGGTCCACAAGAGCGTTTACTTGATACTTTAAGAGAGCAATTAAAATTAACCGGGACCAAAGAAGGGTGCAGTATTGGAGAATGTGGAGCATGTACGGTTATCCTTGATGGAAAAGCGGTTTCTTCCTGTCTGATTCTTACCGGACAGATTGGAGGAAGTGAAGTTTTTACTATTGAAGGGTTGGAAAAAGATGGAAAACTTGATCCCTTACAACAGGCTTTTATTGATTATAATGCAGTACAATGCGGGTTCTGCACACCGGGGATGCTGATGTCTGCCAAAGCGCTCCTTATGCATAATTCCCATCCTACGCGAGAGAAGATTAAAACCGCTTTGGATGGCAATCTTTGCCGCTGCACCGGTTATGAACAAATCATTGAAGCGATTGAAAGTGTTGCAAAATAAGCAAAATAGGGGTCAAGCATGAGACCTGATCCCTCTAAGGAGTGATAAAATGTCTTCTATCTTAATTAAGAATATCAAAGAAATTGTCACCATGGATAATGCGAAGAATAGATTAAAAAATTTTAGTCTTTTAATCAAAGATAACATTATCGATAAAATAACTCGGGACATAAAAGACGAAGCCGAAGAAACCATTGATGGTACAAATTACTTCCTTTTCCCGGGATTAATCAACACCCATCATCATTTTTATCAAACCTTAACTCGAAATATCCCCCAGGTACAAAGTGTCGAATTATTTGCCTGGTTAAAATATCTTTACCCCATCTGGGCTCGCTTAACCCCCGAAGCTGTTTATTATAGCACTCAAGTTGCCATGGGTGAACTTTTAAAGACAGGCTGCACGACTTCTTCCGATCAATTTTACGTTTTCCCAAAGGGTCGAAATAAAAATTTAATTGACGAAGAATTTGAAGCAGCAAAAGAGATAGGTATGAGATTTCATGGCAGCAGGGGATCCATGTCTTTAAGTGAAAAGGACGGGGGTTTACCTCCGGATTCAGTTGTTCAATCAGAGGAAGTTATCTTATCGGATTCTCAAAGAGTCATTGAAAAATATCATGATAATAAACCTTACGCCATGCAAAGAGTTGTCCTGTCACCCTGTTCACCATTCTCGGTGACTGAAACTCTGATGAAAGAATCTATTAAAATGGCTCGAAATTATAGGGTTCAAAGCCATACTCATTTAGCCGAAACTAAAGATGAAAATATATTTTGTAAGGAAACTTTTAGCCTGCGACCATTAAAATACATGGAGAAAGTCGGCTGGTTGGGTAAAGATGTTTGGTTTGCCCATTGCGTATGGTTAAACGAAAGTGAAATTGAACAAATGGCTCGAACAAATACAGGTGTGGCACATTGTCCGGTATCCAATCAGAAACTTGCTTCCGGCGTAGCAAACATACCGTATATGTTAAAAAGGAAAGTAAGAGTGGGATTGGGTGTTGACGGCAGTGCAAGCAATGATTCCTCCAATATGATTGCTGAGATGAGAGCTGCCTTTTTAATGCATAGACTTATTTCGGGTATTTCCGGTATGTCAGCTGAAGAAGTTTTGGCTATGGCAACAAACGGTGGTCGGGATATCCTGAATCAACCCGAAATAGGAAGTATTGAAGAAGGCAAGGCAGCAGATATGTTTTTAGTGAATACCAAAAGATTGGGATTTGCCGGTGGATTATCGGATGCTGTTTCTGCATTGGTGAATTCCGGAGATTCACAAATAGTGGATATGACTATAGTGAATGGTAAAATTGTTGTTCGAGAGGGAAAA
>CAZMLS010000073.1:0-8774 GCA_964567215.1 uncultured Atribacterota bacterium
CAGTTTTCAGATTGGATAAAAAAACGTCGTCCTATTCCGGCTGAACGATTAAATGCTCTAAAAAGTTATTTTGATATTGATGAATCATATCTGGTTGATGAAGTAAAATGTGCAAAGGATATGTCTGCCCTTGCTAAAGTGGAACTCGAAATACTTGTTATATCAAGACGCCTGGAGCAGAGCGAATCAGAAGAAGATAAGAACGAGTACAAATATATGATTAATAAACTTGAAGGAGAGAAGGAGCGGCAAATTAGAATTGCCCGTATAGCTGCTTTATTGCAAACAGAAAACGAAAAAATTAAATATATTATTGACTTTGTTCTTGATAAGTTGGAAAAAGGTGATTTTAATTCTTTTGAAGAATTGATGAAATAAAAGGGAAAAATATAGATATGCGAAGTAGAAAAGACCTCATTTTAATAAATAGTATAAGCCTTTAAATCAGAAGATAACAATTCAAATATTGTATTTTTATAATTCATAAAAAATAAATGCAAAAAGTCTTCAAAGTTTATCTCTAATTTACATAAAAGGATATAAAATGAATAAAAAAGAATTAAAAAAGCAATATAAACAAAATATACGACCGATGGGTGTATTCAAAGTAAAAAATCTTAAAAATGGGAAGATATTTATTGATAGTGGACTCAACTTACAGGGGAAGATAAATGGATGTAGATTTCAGCTTTCTCTCGGGTCCCATATGAACAGGATTCTTCAAGAAGATTTTAATAAAGATGGCATAAACAACTTTTCCTTTGAGATCATCGATTATCTTAAACCTAAAGAAGATATAAAAATGGACTATAGTGATGACTTGAAAGCGCTTGAAGAAATCTGGATTGAAAAACTTCAACCATTTGATGAAAAAGGTTACAATAAACGAAGGATTACCCGATGAAATAAAGATTCAGCCACAAAGGTCGGTAGTACAATCAGGGACGATGTAAAAAATGCTTATAGTGAAGAATAAATCAGCTTTTTAAATAAATAGGAATAAAAAATAAGTTAGTGAAAACTCTAGTGGAGTATTTAGAATGACAAAAATAAAAAACAAAAAATAAAAAAAATTTGAAAAAAAACTTAATGTTAGATATAATGAATAGTTTATAACTGAAAAAAGCTGCAAAAAATATTCAAATAGCAAAACTATTTGGTATTAATTATTGGGGCAAGAGTTAAGGTTTAGAATAAAAATATGTCAAAATAATGCAAGGTTGGAAGATATCGATAACCGTATAGGATTTTTAAAATAAGTGTTTTTTATTACTCTACAATAATGATAAATTTGACCTTGTGGTCAGTTACTTTGTGTTCCATGAATTATAAAGGATACAAAAGACAAAAAAGTTAATTACGAAAGGGGTTTTTATGTAGTTAAAGAAAATCGGTTACTATATATTTTGTAATCATTTCCAAAGAAAAAATATATGGGGATATTGAAAAATTCTTGAAGTTAATAAAAAGTTAGAGTGTTGGCGAAGTGAAGTATAAATTTACTGGCGATGAAAGCTTTATAATAAATTCAATTATTTTTCGGTTTTTTTAAAGCAAGAGACAGTATTATATACAGGATAAAGAAAATTATATTTTACCAACAACTGCGTGCAACGGCGAGCAACAGGATTTGCTTTGCTGTGCCAGAATTGCTCTTTCGTTGATTCAGCAACTCAGGCCATCCCCGAAACGTTAGACGACAATTTTTAAAGTCTTATAACGATAAGGAATAAACGATAAATTTTATTAACTTTAGGAGAATAGAAATATGAAAGATAAAATTAAATTTGAGCATCTCGGCTTTTCTCAAAGGGTTCTGGATGCTATTCATGAGAAGGGTTTTGAAGAACCATCCAGTATTCAAATCTTAACAATCCCGGTCATGTTAGGTAATGATACCGATATAATAGCACAGGCTCAGACCGGTACCGGTAAAACAGCTGCATTTGGACTGCCTTTAATAGAAATGATAAACTCTAATAATAAAAGTGTACAGGCTCTTATCATTACCCCTACAAGAGAGCTTGCCATACAGGTTTCCGAAGAGATAAGTTCATTAAAGGGAAATTCCGGTATTCAAATCATTCCAATCTATGGAGGGCAGTCAATCGATCAGCAGCTGAGGCGTCTTAAAAAAGGAGTACATATTGTTGTAGGTACTCCCGGAAGAGTTATTGACCATATTAAAAGAAAGACACTCAATCTCAAGGATATCGAACATCTTATCCTTGATGAGGCTGATGAAATGCTTAATATGGGGTTTATTGAAGATATGGAAGAGATAATGAAACATACTAATCCCAAAAAAAGAACTCTTCTGTTTTCGGCTACCATTCCGTCAAGGATCAAATCACTTGCAAGCAAATACATGGCGGATTATAAATTTATTACAGTAAAGAAACAGCCGATTACCGTCAGTCTTACAGAACAGATATATTATGAAGTAAAAGCTTCTGACAAATTTGAAGCATTATGTAGGATTATTGATATTGAAGAAGATTTTTATGGTTTGGTTTTTTGTCGGACAAAGAATGATGTTGATAGTGTTGTTAGTCATCTTATTGATAGAGGGTATGACGCGGATGCCATCCACGGTGATATCTCACAAGCTCAGAGAGAAAAGACCCTGGGTAAGTTCAGGAGAAAACAGATTAATGTGCTGGTAGCAACAGATGTGGCTGCACGTGGCATAGATGTTGTCAATATGACTCATGTAATTAATTATTCTCTTCCGCATGACCCGGATGCATACGTGCATAGGATCGGTCGTACCGGAAGAGCAGGTAAGGCGGGAACAGCTATTACCTTTATTACTCCGAGCGAATATAATAAGCTGATGTTTATCAAGCGTAAAGCCAAGACCGATATAAAAAAGTTAAAAGTTCCTAATGTTAAAGATATTATTGAAGCAAAGAAAAATAAGATAAACGAAGATATAACAGCTATCAAAAGTGAAGAGATAGGTGATACATACTATAATTGGGCTAAAAAACTTCTTGATGACAATAACCCGACTCAAATACTTGCAAAATTACTGAATTACAGTTTTGATGATAAACTCAATCCCGGCATGTATAATGAAATAAAGGATTTATCAGGTAGAAACAGAAAAATAGAGATGGAAGGTAGAACAAGGCTATTTGTAGCATTGGGTAGGAAAGATAATATAAGTCCCAGCAAACTGGTAAAGTTTATTTTCGAAAATACAGGAGTTAGGAATTCTGCTATTGATCAGGTGGAAGTGTACAGTAATTTTTCCTTCATATCCGTACCTTTTAATGAAGCTGAAATTATTTTAGGTGTCTTTCAAAAAAAATCCGGAAAGAATAAATCGTTGGTAGTTAAAGCCAGAAAAAAAGTAAAATAATTACTCCTCTCAAGTTTTGTTTAATCAAAAAATGTCAGAAGGACGGTTTTATTGACAATAAAAAATATACAACAAAGATAGAAGAAGAAAATGTGAAATTGTGAAACCAAAGCCCGGGAATCCCCTGTACCAGACAAAGGGAGAATGAATAATGATAGTTGGAACTGTGACCATTAAGCTTTATGCTCCGTGGGTTCATTCTTTAAAAGAAAAGCGCATGATAGTGAAAAGTATTATAGCAAAAACAAAAAACAAATTTAATGTTTCTATTGCTGAGGTGAACGAACAGGATAAACACCAAACGATTATACTTGGAATTGCTTGTGTAGCAGATACAGTTGGCTTGTCTGACAGCATAATTAACAATGTGATTACATTTGTAGAGAATAATACCGAGGCAGAAACGTTGTATATCAAACGTGAAAAAAGATGAACTATTCTTTAGGTAGAATATGATGACGGGGCTGGCAGGTTAACTTATGGAAAAATACAAGAATAACTTTTTTATAAATTTTTTATGGTATAATATTAATTCTATTAAAAGAATCAAATATTTTTTTCGGAGGAAATAATTATTGTTAAACAGTAAAAACGTTCATGTCTTACAAAAAGATGAAAAAGAAATTATACTGGTAGGCACTGCCCATGTTTCTAAAAATAGTGCTCAGGAAGTAAAAAAAATAATTGAAGAAGAAAAACCGGACAGTGTTTGTGTAGAATTGTGTTCTGCCCGCTACAATAGCTTAAAGAATAAAAAGAAATGGGAAGAAATGGATATTATTACCATTATCAAACAAAAAAAAGCCCTGCTTCTTTTAGTTAATTTAATTTTATCGTCTTTTCAGAAAAGGTTGGCCCAACAATTGGGCATTAACCCGGGTCAAGAAATGATTCAGGCTATTTCGTCTGCGAAAGATATTGATGCCCATTTAGTTCTAGCCGATAGAGATATTCAGGTTACTTTTTCCCGTATCTGGAAAAAACTTGGTCTTTGGGGAAAGTTACGTCTGCTTTTTATGTTAATTATAAGCATGTTTAATAAAGAAAAAATTTCCGAAGAGGAGATTGAAAAATTAAAATCAGAAGATATGCTGACTGCGGCCTTAAAGGAAATGGCACAATCATTTCCCCGGTTAAAAAGCACTTTAATTGATGAACGAGATCAGTACCTGGCCGAGAAAATAAAATTTGCCCCGGGAAATAAAATAATAGCGATTGTTGGTGCCGGTCATGTACCCGGAATAAAAAAAGAGATATTTAAAGATCATGATTTAACTGCGCTTACCAGAATACCATCCGGCTCCCGCTGGCTTAAAACACTAACCTGGGGTATTCCTTTACTAGTGGTTGCCATTATTGTTACAACTTTTAAATATTCAGTTCCTGCCGGTTTTAACCAAATATTCCAATGGTTTATATGGAATGGCTCTTTATCTGCATTAGGAACCCTTATTGCCATGGGGCATCCCCTATCTATTCTTACTGCTTTTGTTGCTGCACCGATAAGCTCACTAAATCCTCTACTTGCGGCCGGTTGGTTTGCGGGTATAACGGAAGCTTTGATCAGGCGTCCTCGTGTAGAAGATTTTGAGAAGCTTGGAAATATTACTACATTTAAAGGATTTTTTAATAATCGAGTGACTAAAATATTGTTAATTGTTGCTTTAGCCAATATGGGTAGTGTGTTCGGGACTTTTATTGGTGGAGCGAAAGTCATACAACTTTTCGCTGATACGGTTGGTTTGTAAAGCTCTGATTATTTTTGTTAGTGTAAACTTTTGTGGGATATTTAGATAAACAGAAAAGTGTTGGTTTTTTCTATCTCTGGCCCCTTATCATTACCATGGAAGACAAAATGAAAATAGTCCAGGTAGGCGTAAAAATGTTAATCGATGCAGAGGGAGCGAGCAACTGGGGAGTGATTATGGCTGGCACAGTTTCCGCTGTCATTCCAATGCTTTTAGTTTTTTTCATCCTTCAACCTCTTTTTGTAAAAAGTCTCACCCGATCAGGTATCAAGGGTTAATTTTTTAGGCATTCACCATTTTATGTTAACAATTCATTTAAAAAAACATTAAATTATTAATTATTATCTATAAGTGCTAAGACTGTATAGTCAGCTTGTTTTTTTTATCTATTTTACAATAAACTGTAGAGAAATAATCATAAAATTTTTTAACTATCTATTTTTATCATAGTGTAATATACTATCATTAAATCTTTTTGTCAGAGACATTTTGTAAGGTATATATAGTTATATAAAATAAACACTATCAATGAAACGTGTGTCTCGAATTATCAAAAGGAGAGATATCCAATGCCTATTATAGATTCAAAAACCAAAAAAATCAGAAAAGATTACACCATTAAGGAATTAATAGAAAAAGCCCGAGAGATGAGAGCTTACAATATGATAGCCATCACTGCAGCCGGTTCCGGTCACACCGGAGGAACCCTCTCCATTATGGATATTACCGCTGCCTTGTATTTGAAACATATAAGACATGACCCGGCTAATCCCCTCTGGGAAGACCGGGACAGAGTCTTCTGGTCAGTCGGGCATAAATCTCCGGCACTCTATGTAGCCCTTGCCGAAGCAGGTTATTTTCCTATTGATGATACTGTAAAACTAAGAAAACTATGGTCTGGCTTTGAGGGTCACCCTAATAGACTAAAAATTCCCGGATTGGAACTTTCCTCTGGATCTTTGGGTCAGGGTCTGGGTGTAGCCATAGGCAGTGCCTTGAATGCTAAATTAGAAGATAAAAATTATCGGGTCTATACTATCTTAGGTGATGGTGAACTTAACGAAGGTTCTGTCTGGGAAGCGGTAATGTGTGCCTCTCACTATAAATTAGATAATTTAGTGGCTATTGTAGATAGAAATAGATTACAGATTGACGGACCTACCAAAGAGGTCATGTGTTTGGGAGATCTTACAGCTAAATGGCAAGCCTTCGGTTGGCATACTCTGGAAATTGATGGACATGATATGTCTCAGATACTTTCTTCTTTGGAAGAGTCCCAAAAAACCAAAGGTAAACCTACGGTAATCATCGCCCATACTATTAAAGGAAAGGGGGTATCCTTTGCTGAAAACCGGGTCGGTTATCATGGTATAGCCCCCAAAGACGGAAGGTCCGGAAAAGAATCTCTGGATCAAGCTTTAAAAGATATCGGAGATCCCCAGTTTACCAAAGAAAAGGTAGATAGTCTCTTACAGATTGCCACTGCCTACCAGAGGAAAGTAGATAAAAAGATAGAAGCATCCCTTCCCAAGTTTTCCCGTAATTACTGGTGGAATAGTTCTCCTTCCATGCAAGTTGAAATGGTCCCTACCAGGAACGGCTTTGGAAGGGCTTTGGATAAATTAGGTGAGGATGAAAAGATGGTTGCTCTTGGGGCAGATATTACCTCTTCAATAAAAATGGATCAATTTTTTGCCAATCATCCCGAAAGGAAAAATAGATTTTTACAAATGGGAATTGCCGAAGCGAATATGACTTTAGTGGCTTCCGGTCTGGCCAAAGAAGGAAAGATCCCTTTTATCGGTTCCTATGGAGTTTTTGTAACCGGCAGGAACTGGGATCAACTTCGCACTACCGTTTGTTACAATAACTATAATGTTAAAATAGCTGACGGTCATGCGGGTATCTCTGTGGGAGCAGATGGAGCTACCCACCAGGCCTTGGAAGATATCAGTAATATTTATTACCTGCCTAATATGCATCTTGTTGTCCCCTGTGATTCTACAGAGACTGAAAAGGCGACCAAAGCTGTGACCTACATCAAGGGACCGGCGGTTATTAGATATGCCCGGGAGGCAACTCCTGTAATAACTTCAGATAACACTCCTTACCAGTTTGGGATAGCCAATATCATTCACTACAGAGGAGAAAGAGATAATTTTATCTCTGCCTTTGAAACAAAATTATCTACCGATTATCAATCAGAAAAGGAAGATCTAACCATCATTGCCTGTGGTCCGATGGTGGCAGAAGCGATGCGGGCTGCCTATATCTTAAAAGAAGAATATGATATTAAAACCAGAATTTTAAATATTCATACCGTAAAACCGATCGATAGGAAAGCCATTACTAAAGCAGCTGAGGAAACGAATATTATCCTAACAGTAGAAGAACACCAGGTAGGCGGATTCGGCAATATCGTAGCCGGAGTAATCACCCAGAACAAAAAATATTCTACCCCCCTACTTATGGATATGATCGGTGTAGAAGACCGCTTCGGAGAATCGGGTGCTCCCTGGGAATTAACTAAAATATTTGGTCTTGCAGCAGAAAATATCGCTAAGAGGGCTAAAGAATTACATGAAAAAAATAGCAAAATTAGCAATTTTTAAGAATCAGGGCTTTATATTTTACCTTGATTCACTTTTATTAAAAAAAAATGTTTCAGATATAAAGAATAAAATCTAGACAAATTAAATGAGGTGTTACTAATATGAAAAAATATTCTTTGGGGAAAACGGGAATTAAGGTAACTGAGCTATGCTTTGGTGTATTGACCTTAGGGCCGATACAGGCGGATATTCCTGTAAAAAAAGGGAGCCAAACTTATCCGTAAAGCTTTGGAAAAGGGAATAAATTTTATTGATACTGCTGAAGTATATCAAACTTATCCTCATATTAAAAAGGCTTTAGAGGGTTATAACGGTGAAGTGATTATTGCTACTAAATCCGGCGCCAAAACATATAAAAAGATGGAAAAGAGTATAAATGAAGCACTTGAAGCTTTGAATAGAGACTATATCGATATTTTTCTTTTACATGCTGCAAAGGCAACTCCTTCAGTTTTTAAAGAAAGAGCAGGCGCATTTCAATGTTTAAAAGATTATAAATCAAAAGGAATTATTCGGGCAATCGGGATTTCTACCCATGTGGTAGGGATTGTCGAGAAGGCAGCAGAAATCGAAGAGATCGATATCATATTTCCGATAATTAATAAAATAGGGTTGGGAATTGTTGGCGGTAGTACTTCTGATATGATTAAGGCTATCTCTAAAGCTGGTAAAGCAGGAAAAGGCCTGTATGCCATGAAAGCGTTAGGTGGAGGAAGATTGATCGGTGAGTTGGAATCGTCGATTAATTTTGTTAGAAATATTACAGACATTAATTCAGTTGCCGTTGGAATGATTAGTGAGGATGAATTAGAGCTGAATATAAAAATATTTAATAATGAGGAAATTTCCCAAGAGATAATTAATAAAAGAATTAAACATAATAAAAAATTGTTTATTTCCAGTTTTTGTATTGGCTGTGGGACTTGTGTAAAAACTTGTCCCAATAAAGCATTATCCTTAATCGATGGAAAAGCTGTGGTCAATCATGACCTTTGTATTTTATGCGGATACTGTAACCCGGTCTGTCCTGTTTTTGCAATTAGAATC
>CAZMLS010000074.1:0-8588 GCA_964567215.1 uncultured Atribacterota bacterium
TATGCCTAATATACGAATAATTCAATCCTCCAATTTACCGATTGACCGATTGACCAATTTAAGATAAAGATTAATTAACCAACTTAATAATTAATCAAGCAACATTATATCGAGATAATGATTTTAACAAATTCCAATTGACAGGCGAGACGCTTGTACTACGGGATACGGGAAAAGTGGGAATTCCCACTTTATAACTATATACCAATTTGCAATTCTACCCGCGTCCCATATTGGACTAAATACTATATACTGTTTACTGTTTAAATTATTTCGTAGATTATTTCTAAAGCTTTATCTAGATTTTCAACTTTTTCTCCGCCTGCCTGCGCCATTGTCTTCTTCCCGCCGCCATTCCCGCCGATAATCGGGGCAATTTTTTTAATAATAGTATTGGCACTAAACCCTTTTTTCACCAAATCATCTGTTAACATAACCAATAAAACGGCTTTCTTGTCACTAAATTTTGCTCCCAATATAATCAAACAGGATTTGGTTTTACTTTTAATTAAGTCACCCCAATTTCTTAATTCGTTGTTATTAGAAACATCAATTTTTGTTGAAATAATATTGATACCATTAACTTTTTTTTTCTTCTTAATCAAATTTTCTATTTCATAATAAGACAATTTTTTATAAATATTTTTGATTTCTTTTTTACTTAGGTTTTCACTATCAATGATTTGATCAATTTTCGATAATAATTTATCGGGAATGGTTTGCAATTTTGTAGATATTTTACTAATAATCTTTTCCTGTTCACATATATGTTTGTAGGCAATTTCACCCGTAATTGCCTCTATTCTTCTAATACCGCTTCCTATTCCCTGTTCGCTTAAAATCTTGAAAAGGCTAATATTTGAAGTGGATTTCAGATGGGTACCTCCACATAATTCCTTGCTAAAATCTCCCATACTCACTACTCTAACCTTATCACCGTATTTTTCACCAAAAATTGCAATAGCACCTGCTTCTTTTGCATTATCAAAATCTAAAACCTTTACATCAATATCCAGATTATCTAATATTTTTTGGTTAACAGTCTCCTCAATTTTTTCCAATTCTTCACTGGTTAATGGTTTAAAATGATTAAAATCAAAACGCAAATGATCATCATTCACTGCTGACCCGGCTTGCTTTACATGATTGCCCAATACGATTCTAAGGGACTGTTGTAAAAGATGAGTAGCAGTGTGATTTCTGGCGATAGCCATTCTTCTTGAAATATCTACTTTTGCAATTATTTCGTCATTCTTTTTAATGCGTCCGGTTAATATTTTTACAAAATGCACGGTTAAGCCATCAATCGGGGTTTTTGTATCAATTACTTCTACAGATAGATCTTTATTATTTTGTGTAGAAACAATAACCCCTTTATCTCCTGTTTGACCACCTTTTTCCGGGTAAAATGGTGTTTTATCTAATACAATTTCACATTTTTCTCCGGCTTCTGCCTTATCAGCTAATCTTCCGTCTTTTATTAGGTTAACAATATAACAATTTGCTTCATTTAAAGTATACCCGATAAATTCCGTTTCTCCATCTTTCTTTAAAATGTCCTGATAAAGTAGCATCTTTTTTTCATCTGTTTTTTCATTTACATTGTTTTTATTCCAGGATTCACGGGATCTTTCTTTTTGAATTTTCATTTCCGATTCAAAATCTTTTATATCGACCTCAATGTCATCTTCTTTTAAGATATCTTTGGTTATCTCAAAAGGAAATCCGTAAGTGTCATAGAGTTTAAAGGCGTCTTTGCCTTCTAATTTACTTTCGTTATTAGTTTTCATATCTTTTATAATGGATGCTAATATCTGTGTTCCGCTATTTAATGTCTCTTGAAATCTTTTTTCTTCTGTCAGAATTATTTCGGAAATACTTTTTTCTTTTTTTACTATTTCCGGATAAGCATCTTTCATCAAATTAACCACAACCGGGACAATTTCATGCAGGAAAGGTTGATTAAAATTAATGGTTTTCCCAAACCTTGAAGCCCTTCTCAGTAACATCCGAAAAACATATCCCCTTCCTTCGTTGGAAGGTAAAATGCCGTCTGAATTCATAAATACCAGAGCTCTTATATGGTCAGCAATAACTTTTAAGGCTAAATCTTTCTTTTTATCTGTTTTATATTGAATGTCTGCGTTTTTAGCAACAAATTTTATAATAGGAAGAAACAAATCTGTTTCAAAATCAGACTCGGCGTTTTGTAAAACAGAAGTAATTCTTTCCAACCCCAGACCGGTATCAATATTTTGTTTCGGTAAAGGAGTTAGTAAACCATCTTCGTTTCGATTATATTGCATAAATACCAAATTCCACAGTTCAAGGTATCTATCGTCTATACCTACTCCTCCGCCTCCGGAAGATTTATTTTCACCTAAATCTATATATATTTCAGAGCAGGGGCCACAGGGACCGGTGGGACCTACTTTCCAAAAGTTATCCTCTTCACCCAGTCTAATTATTTTCTTCTCTGGAAGACCCATTAAATCATGCCATATTCCGAAAGACTCGTCGTCATCTTTATATACTGAAACCCATAATTTTTCTTCAGAAAACCCAATTACTTCGGTAAAAAATTCCCAAGCCCATTTAATAGCATCTTTTTTAAAATAGTCACCAAAAGAAAAATTCCCCAACATTTCAAAAAAAGTGTGGTGACGTGCTGTTACTCCAACATTTTCTATATCATTGGTTCGTATGCATTTTTGAGAAGTTGTGGCTCTTTTCAATGAAGATTTAACCTGTCCTAAAAATATGGGTTTAAAGGGAACCATGCCTGCGATAGTTAATAAAATTGATGGGTCAGCAGGGACCAATGATGCGCTTGGCTTGATGGTATGTTTTTTATTTTCAAAAAATTTTAAATATTTGTCTCTGATTTCATTACTGGTCATGTAGTTCACGTGTGCCATTACTCCTTTTAAAAAAATAAAAATGTAAAATAACAAACTATTACTATCAATTAAAAGTTTTTCTGTCATTACTATCAATTAAAAGTTTTTCTGTCATTGCGAGGAGTGAAACGACGCGGCAATCTCGCAAATAAGTTTATTTATATTGTACTTTTTTGTAAAACCTTCAAATGCTTTTGTTTTGTGTTCCCAAATTCTTTTCTTTAAATCACTGGTAATTCCAGTGTATAAAACGGTATTTATTTTATTAGTCATTATGTATACATAATATTGCTTCCGGTTAACAGGGATTGCCACGGCTTCGCCTCGCAATGACAGATTTAAGAATTTATAGTTGCTTTTTTTCTTCTATTTTGGGCAGACACAAAGTATGGCCATAAAAGGATTAATTTCCTTACAATTCAAGTCCAAATCTTATCTTGGAATATATAACTGTTTTATCAAATATCAATAGACAGGCGGGACGCTTGTCCTACGGGAGTAAGGGGTCTATACTAGATACTGAACACCGTACCCTATCCTGCTACTCTCAATACTTCTTCAATAGTTGTAATGCCTTCAATTGCTTTTTCCAATCCACTGTCTCTAAGTGTTTTCATACCTTTCTTCAAGGCAGTTTCTTTTATAACACTGCTGGATGCCTTGGAGACTATTAATGACCTAATCTCCTCATCTAATAAAATGATTTCGAAAATTGATGTTCTACCAAGATATCCGGTATTTTTACACAAAGGACACCCTTTTCCTCTATATAGTTTTATATTTCTATCAATTTCTTTTTCCTTGCTGAGCATGTCAATTATTTCTTCAGAGGGTGTGTATTCTTCTTTACAGTTTTTACAGATAACCCGGACCAGTCTTTGAGCAATAACTCCAATGATTGATGAGGATATTAAAAATGGCTCTACATGCATGTCAATCAACCTGGTGAGTGTACTGGCAGCATCATTGGTATGAAGTGTACTAAAGACCAAATGTCCGGTTAGAGCAGCTTGCACTGCAATTTGTGCCGTTTCAGAATCTCTTATTTCTCCTACCATGATGATATCCGGATCTTGACGTAAAATTGAACGAAGGGTATTGGCAAAAGTTAAATTAATTTTTGATTTTATTTGAACCTGATTAACTCGCTTTAATTTATATTCAACAGGATCTTCTACTGTAATTACATTTTTGTTTGTTGAATCTATTTCATTTAAAACTGCATATAATGTTGTACTTTTACCACTGCCGGTTGGTCCGGTGATTAAAATAATTCCATAAGAACGATTAATGATGGATCTGAAATCTTCCAGCTGTTTCGGTAGAAAACCAACGTTGTCTAATTTGATTAGTCCTTTGCTTTTATCTAATAATCTTAAAACAACTTTTTCTCCGAAAACCGTAGGAAGAGATGAAACCCTCAAGTCAACTTCTCTGCTTCCGAATTTTATTTGAAATCGACCATCCTGAGGCAATCTTCTTTCGGCAATATCCATTTTTGATAATATCTTTATTCTGGAAATAATGGCTGATTTAATTTTATTGGGTAGAGCTTTAACATCATGCAATATTCCGTCTATTCTAAATCGAATAATTAATCCTGATTCATTCGGTTCAACGTGAATATCACTTGCCCTGTCCTTTACCCCTTGTACAATGAGCATATTCACCAGTTGAATAATTGGTGCTTCTTTACTCCGTGATTCTATTTTTCTTAAATCTTCCTCTTCTCCTTCTTCTTCATTAAAGGTCACTCCGGAAGAATAATTTTCGATAATATCTTCATATTCCCCTAATTCGTAGTAAGAACTGATTGCTGTGCTAATATCTTCCTCCGAAGCCATAACCGTTTTAATTTTCTTTATCTTGGTATGACTTCTTACGAAATCAATAGCATAAACATCAAGTGGATTTACCATAGCAATTGTTAATTCACCATTATTCCTACTAATGGGAATTAATTTATATTGCAGGGCAATTTTTTCCGGAATTATATTTATAATATCAGGATCTATGATGTAGTTAGATAAATCAATAAATTCAGTTTCATAAATATATTCTAAAACTTTATTTAATTCTTCCTTGCTTAGCTCTCCTTGTTCAACTAATATTTTTCCTAATTTTCTTCTATCACCTGTGCTCTGTGTTTTAATAGCATTCTCAAGCTGTTGATTACTGATTAATCCTTTTTTTATTAAGATATCTCCGATTCTTTGATTGGTAAATGGTTTTTTGGATATTTTCATCATTTTTTTACCACCTTCAGCAATATTTATTTATTATTGTATTATTTTTCGTTAAATAAGTCACCAAATAAATCTTTAAATAATAATTTATCTACATTTTGTTTCTTATTATATTCTTTCATAAACCTCTTTTGCTCTTCTTTTTCAGCTTTTCTAATGCTTAAGCTAATTTTCTTCCGGCGATTGTCAGCTTTGGTTACCAGTGTTAATACATCATTTCCCACTGTTAGTACATCCTTTGGACTGTCTATTCTTTTGTGTGATATTTCGGACAATGGTACCAATCCATCGACATTTTTTTCCAGGTTTATAAACGCGCCAAAATCGGTTAAATTTACTATTTTGCCTTCTACCAGTGCTCCAACCGGATATTTCTTTTTAATTTTCAACCATGGATCATCTTGTAATCTTTTTCTGCTTAAGGTAATTTGTAATTTTTCTTTATCAATATTTATAATTTTTAATTCGTATTCATTATCTTTTTTTAATATTTCGCTGGGGTGTTTGATTCTTTCCCAGTCAATTTCTGATATCGGGATGAAACCCTCCATTCCTTTATCTAATTGAATAAATGCTCCGAAATTTTTAATCCTTGTAGCTTTTCCTTTTACTATGTCATTTAATTTATAAATTTTTTCTATGCCATCCCAGGGATTTGGTAAAGTATTTTTTCTACTTAAATAGATTAACCGGGCTTCTTTGTCAACCTTGGTTACTTTTAAAGGTAAGACCATATATTTTTTCAATACATCTGAAGGTTTTTCTACATATCCCCAGTCAATTTCCGAAACTTGTATGACACCCATAACTCCGGACTCTAATTCAACATTTGCCCCATAAGGGGTGACCCGGGTAATTGTTCCTTCAACCATTGAATCAAGTTGATATTTTTCTTCAATGGTATCCCATGGATTTGGTAACATCTGTTTCAGACCCAGGGATAGTTTCTTTTTTTCTGAATTAATTTCTAATATTTTTAATTTCAGCATTTCTCCTTCTTTAATCACTTCTGAAGGATTTTTAATAAAAGACCAGGCCATTTCAGAAACATGTAACAATCCATTAAGTCCTTCTTCGATTTCAACAAATGCACCGAAATCTTTTAATTTTGTCACTTTTCCTTCCACTATATCCCCAACTGCATATTTTTCTATTACATTTTTCCATGGGTTTTCTGTTAGTTGTTTCATACTTAAAGAAATTTTAGAATTTTCTTTATTATAGTCAATAATCTTTACCTTTACTATGTCGCCCTTCTTTAATAACATTGTTGCATCTTTAATATCTCTCCAGGTAATCTCGGAAATATGCAATAATCCTTCGATTCCACCAATATCAATAAATGCTCCGAATTTGGCAATATTGGTAATTACACCTTCAACTTCTTGTCCGATTTCCAATTTCGCCAGGGTATCTTTTTTCATTATATTTCTTTCTTTTTCTACAATTAGACGATGCGAAAGAATTACTTTATTATTTTTCTTTTCTAATTTTAATATAACAAAATCTAATTTTTTCCCTATATATTTATCCAGGTCTTCATCTTTTATAAATTTTTGTTCAATTTGCGATTTGGGAACAAAAGCCCTAATACCTACATTTACAATTAATCCATTCTCATTTTTCTCAATGACTTCTGCGTTTATTTTTCCATTTTTCTTATGAATATCAGAAAGTTTTTCCCAAAGCTTAAGATATTTTGCCCTCTCTTTGGACAAGGTAATATTTCCATTTTTTTCATCAACGCTCGCAACAAAAACGTAAATCTCATCACCTATTTCCATTGCGTGAGTTACTGAACCTGCTTCCTTCGAAAATAATGAGGATTCACTTTTAGGCAAAAAACCTTCCATTTTATATTTTATATCGACCAAATAGCCGTCTTCATTTTCCTTTACAACTTTTCCCTTAATGACATCTCCTCTTTTTACTTTTTTAAATTTTTCAAGAGATTCATTCAGCATATCATGCATCTCTTCTTTTTGATTTTTTTCATTTTGTTCTATTTCTTTTAACTCCATTACATTACCCTTCCCTTTTTTTCATATCTTTTTTATAATTATTCGTTATAAAAGATATTTTATTTTTTATTTAATATATTAAATATCAAGCCTAAATATATTGACTTAATATATTTATATTTTAACTTATTTTATATTAATGAAAACATTTATATCATCCTATTATGTAAATGTTATGAATTTATAAGCAAATAATAGATATCACTAAACGGGCGTAATAACCCTATTTTCGGTGATGATTTTATGAATCAAAATATCATTAATATCTGTGGGAATTTTTTCTACAATCTGAATCTCGTATGCAAGTGCTATTTTAGCAGCAGAAGGTTTCACCTTTTTAAGAAAACGATCGTAATACCCTTTCCCTCTCCCAATTCTATTTCCCTTGCAATCGAAAGCAACTCCCGGTAAAATTATTAAATCTAATTTTTCCGGAGGAAATATTCTTTTAAATTCTTCTTTGGGCTCTAATATTCCCTGATTGTTCTTTTCCAATTCGTTATCGAAATCAATTAATAATGATGAAATCAGATTATTGCAATCATTAATCATTATGGGAATAAATATATTTTTACCCATAGATAATGATTTCTTAATCATGTTTTCAGTCTGAACCTCGTTCCTTGTTGCCACATAAAACATGATATTTTTTGAATGAATGAACTCATCGGTTTTTTTTAATTTTTTAAATATATTTTTACTATTTAAATCTTTTTCATCTTTAGACAATGCATTTCTTTTCAAGTAGATATTTTTTCTTATTTTTTCTTTAATATTAATAATTTTCATCATGGTATATAATATATTTATTTTTATTAATTGTCAAAATATAAAACCCCACCATGTCGTGAGCTTTTGGTTTTGATACCTGTCCTCAAACAGGTGGGTATCTACCTAAATGTTTCATGTTTCCACGCTTAACCATACAGCCAAACGCTTGATATTTTTCCTATCCTTTTCAGGTAGGAATTATCTCAGGCATACATTACGCATCTAGAGCTCGATCCCTCTTTAATAAGTGTTGGCTCAAAACTTAATCAGACAACACGAACACAGCAGGGTAATTATTTGTTTTTTCGCTTTAAGCATAACATATAATAAAATATTTTTCAATATCAGAAATCAGTATCAAAAATCAGTATCGGGCATAACTAGTCGCTAGTGAATAGTGAATAGTCGTTAGTAAAGATTCAGGTATAATTACTAAAAGTTTTTTTAGTTCATTTGTCAGGCTTTTGCTAAAGAAAAAGATGGATTCCCTCCTGCGAGGGAATGACATATAAGTAAACGGGAATTTATAGGTTCAGTTTGTTAATTAATCTTATTATTTTCTCAATCGGTCAATCTGTTAATCGTTTAATTGGTCAATCGGTCGTGCGGCCTAGCAAGGTCGTATCATATAACGGGTGGGAATCCCGTCT
>CAZMLS010000075.1:0-6206 GCA_964567215.1 uncultured Atribacterota bacterium
GAATAATCGATAGCTTCCACACTTTGTCCGTATCCTGCGAGAGTGAAACTTATACAAAGTGTTATAACCAATACTATAATTATATTTTTTTTCATTTTAGGTTTCCCTTAATCGTTCTTATTAAATTTATTTTATAACTCTTAACTTTGTTTTTATTCTTTGCAATATTTCGGAGGAAACTTCAAATGATTCATTTCCGAATTCACAATCGATATAAGGATTCTGTAAAACCATCGATAAGACCTGAATATCTTCCGGTTTTTCATCAGGGAATAAATCAATATCATTTTGAACGGTGAGTCTTAAAGGGTCTTGTCTGGCGAAAAAGAACTCTTTAAAGGCCTGTCTTTGATTTTCGGTGAGGTCCGGGATATAATTCGTTGCCTGACCTACAGAAGTATCCACCGGGATCCAGCCATAATTCGGGAGATAAAATTCCGCCCAAAAATGGGAACCTAAATTGCTCATGAACAGTTGAAATCCTCCGGTAGTTCTCGCGGGTATCCCGATTGAACGGCATAAAGCGGTAAAAAAAATAGATTGTGAGCCACAATCGCCAAATCCATGTTCGAATACAAAAACACTTTCAGGAATTTCTTCGGCTTCCAAATAAGCATGTGCCATAAGGCTATAGTTTATATTTTTGATAATATAATCATAAATTTTCTTTGCCTGTAAATAAGGATTGGTCTCATCTTCGATGATTTTTTTCGCCAGTTTTTTAAATCTTTCATCATAGACAGTATTTTTGTATGATTTGGTATATTCTTTATATAACGATGAGTTTTCATCATAGGGTCCTATCCGGTCCTGGTCGATTTTAAATTCCTGCTGAAAACGGGTGTAGGCATATTGGATATTTACATTTAAATCTTCTTCAAGATCCGCCAGATCAAAGTTCAGAAGCACACAAGCAATATCTCCAAAAGTAATGGGGTTTCCCACTATGGCCTTTTGGGGTTCTATTTCGACAATAGCTATATTTTGCTGTGCCGGAATATGTAGAGGCAAAGGAATCCATAGTTTTAAAAACCCTTTTTCGGGAAGCAGATTTCTGGGGGTATTGATGGAATACTCCACAAAGAACTCCCTGGGCTTGAAGTAAGGCGTGAGTCTGCTTTTAAAACCATCGGTAATATTTTTTTTCTGATCATATTCCTCTAATAAATCCACTATCAAGCCACTCTTTTTTTTCGACCATTCAGGGGTTCTAGTCACTAATTGGGGATCACGATAGAAAAGGTTTTGTTCAAAATCCGAAAATAATAATAATCCCCCGTTGACTTGAATTCTTTGAATATCCCTTTCCATGATAAAATCCATTATTTTCTCATCGCTTAGAAGCTGTGGATAATGTTTCTTTATGATTTCTTTTGCATCCTCAAAAGATACTGAAAATTCTATAGAAGATTTTGAATCATTCTTAATCTTCAAAGATTCTTCGGAGAAATTAACCTGCGATGCTATTGAAACAGAAATAAAACTAATTAATAATAGAAATATAAAAAGTATTTTTTTCATAAAAGCCTCCTTTTTTCTGGTGTTTGCTTTCCCAGGCACTCAGTCACATCGCAACTTTTTGTATTCGGTTACCGGCAATCGTTTCTTCTACGGTAACCTGATAAGTCACGATGATCACCGGGCCTTCCATGGTTACTTTCATGTTGTCAATGGTATATTCGCTGAGATTTAATCCTTTAATCAATTCTATCTGAACCTTACTATCCCTGGCTCCGTCCTGGTGAATGGATTGAAATCCCGGGGCAATCTGTTTTTGGAGTTCCTGCCAGTTATTTGCTTTCATATCTACCCATAATTGCAAAACCAGCTCTTTCCCTATGCTATCAATATTTACCTCTCCAGCAGTTTGACTAAAAGCAAATAGATTAAAAGATAAAATAAGCGCGACTACTATAAAAAACAGTTTTCCGTACTTCATAATTAATGATCTCCTTTCTTAATAACAGGTTCAAGGGGTCAGGTCTCAACATTTGACATAACATTTTATGCTATCTTCTTTAGGAGTAAGTTATGTCAAATGTTGAGACCTCTTATGCTCTTATGGCTTGTAAGTAAATTCCCAAGACTCACTACCGGACACGGCAATTAAATTCCAATTTTCATCATAACCATAACCCCAGGATTCCCAGCGATAAGTATGACCGGAAATCAAAGGAAATGCTAACCCATCGTCATTATAAGTTGCTGCAGCAGTGGTCATATTATCAAATTCAGGTAGCCAAACTGTCTTTTCATCAGTATTATCATACACGCAAAAATCGCTTTCTCCGTAGTATATAGGACCGTATGGAAAGCTTAATGCTCCTACCGGTTTCCAGGTAAAGATGGGAGTGGAATCGGTGACGATGGATTTGTTAGCCGGACTAATTAGGGAACAGGGGGGTAAAAAAGTATCGATAGTCACTATTTCACTTGGTTCAGTCTTCCAACCACAACCATGGGCAACAACATAATAATCGTAAGTATTACCTGGTACATCCCAATCGTCATAATACTGATCGTCATTGGGTCCACTAAATATTTTTAAATAATCTGCTCCATTAACACTTCTAAAAACGCTATAACTGGTAACGTCAGGATAGGAATCCCAAGCTACTTCGATTAGATATAGATAATTTGTTGTGGTGCTATTTCTGGTTAATCTTTCGGCTATGCGATTAAATTTATTGCTCGTTTTTAATATACCTTTTTCTTGCAATTGGATCATTTTACCCTGAAACACGTCTAAGTTAATAAAATTTGAAGTAGTTTCAGAATCTGTGGTTAAGGTTATAGTAGCTGTAAAAGCGTCAATACCTGTTATTGCCGGTTTAATTTCAATAACTGATGGGAAAGCAATCGTTTTCGATATTTTTTTATTAGCCACTACGGTTACCGTATTATCTGCCACCTGAGAAGAAATAAAACAGGGCAATGACACGCTAATCCCGTATTCTCCTACCTGGATATAATTGAATATTGCACGTCCGTTTTCATTGCTATTGGTAGTAGAAATAACTGTTCCCCCCTGCCAGAGAATTACTGAAGCACCAGAAAGAGGATTTTCATCCAGGTCAGTAACCAAAACATCCACTATTCCATATTCATTCGCTACCGGAACACCTACTGCTGCAGCTAAATTTACTCTTCCGTGACCATAGGTAGAATCAAAGCCCGGGCTGCCAAGGTCAACTGCAGTTTCTTCCAATTGAGCTTTAACTCCTTCCGGGCTCATCCCTGGGTTTTGTGAAAGTATTAAAGCTGCTGCTCCTGCCACAAAAGGGCAGGCCATAGAAGTACCATCCCAATAATCATAACCACCGTCAGGAAGAGTGGAATAGATCTCAACTCCCGGAGCACATACTGACATATGACTACCAGTCGTAGAGAAATCAGCTATCTTATCATAGGCATCTGTCGCCCCAACTGCAATAACACTCTGATAACCGGAGGGATAATGGGTTTCATTAATGTAAGAATTACCCATAGAAGTTACCATCACACATCCCCTATCAATGACTGCATAATCTATTGCATCTTTCATTGTTTGAGAATATCCCTTCCCGCCAAAACTACAGCTGATTATATCTGCTCCATTATCTACAGCCCATATAAATGCTTCGGCCATATCAAGGTCACTTGCACTATAATTCGGACCGTCATCGCTTATCTTTATAGGCATAATTTTACTTCCCCATGCTACTCCTGCCATACCCTTTCTATTATTACCCACAGCAGCGGCAATACCGGCACAATGGGTCCCATGAGGAGCTACTGCACTATCAGCACCTGCTGAAATTGACACATTATTATAAGCATCCCAACCAGCAATCACTTTTCCGCCAAAATCAGGATGTGTTCCATCTACTCCGGTATCTGTCACTGCAATAATGATTGAATTCAAACCCGTAGTCACTCCCCAGGCGCTCTCTGCTCCGGTTAACTGAGGCGCCCACTGACTGTCATAATCCGAATCATTTGGAGTTACTGGAACTACCACGTCCATATAACATATCCCATTTGGTTCCGCGTACTCCAACTCCTCAAATTCTTCCAAAACCTTAATCGCCTCGGCAACTGTCATCCGGGGTGCCAATTTTATCCTGATGACAGAAATCTGTGGCAGTGTTTCGACTATTGTTCCTCCAATTTGTAAAATTATTTTTTCGATATCTGCTCCCGGCTTAATTTTAACCAGCACTTCCTGCTCAACAAAATTAGCTAAACCTCCCAAATTAGGCGAATTAATTGTTTCTTCTCCAGAATTATCACCATCAGGCATTACTCCTTTTAAAAAATTACAACCTGCCAATACAAGGCAAACTATTATTAATATGATAATCATACTTTTAGAAAACATTTTTCTATACACTTTTTATACTTCCTTCCTAATAAATAATATTTAAAATTCAGTCCTGTCATTCAGATTTTGTAGTAAATTCAAAAGCACCGTTTAATGAGCCGGTTACCGCTCCCGAATAAGAAACGGCTCGATATGTTGGGAATGTAGAATAAAAATCATCATAAGCCTTGGCCATACTCACATTCCATTCATATACTTTTAAATACTGTAAAGGCGTACCTTTGTAAGTCATAAAAGTTTTATTTTCTATAGTTTCTTCCAAATAATAACCGTCATTTTTGCCCATAATATACCCATCATAAAACTGATATTTACCTACTAATAATACAGGATGCCACTGCAAAGTAGGAGTTACACTTACCCCGGTAGCATTATTTTGCGGACTTATCAAATTAATATTAAATTTAGGTAAGGGTGTGGTCCATTCAGCAGCTGTTTTTTTGCTTTCACCAAAACTATTAAAAGCTGAAACTTGATAGTAAGTCTTTTTGCCAACGCTCAATTGAGGACCTATATCATCAAACAAAGGCTCTCCGGTAAAACCAATGTATTGGTAGCTGCTCTCGCTTTCAAATTTTCGATATACTCTATAGCCTGACGCATTCTCGACCTTATCCCATTTTATAGATACATAAAGATTGGAATCAGGATCGGCAACTTTCATTACTTCGTTTAGATCTATATTCCTGCCTTCAAGCAAATTAATAATATTAAGATTTTCCTTAGTACTCATTCGGCTAAGTAATTCATTGCCTCCGATGTTACGCCAACCCATATTCTCTCCCAAGGTTACCGATAGGGGCCATAAGGATGTAGGTGTTGCCGGCACAGCTCCGGAACCTCCGTTGTTTATAGTAATATTTAAAGTTAATTGTGAACGGTTGTAATTTATATCATAAGCTACAATTACAATTCGAAATTCACCGTCCGGAATAGTTGTAGTATCAATTGGACCTAAAACAATCTCATTACTATCTTCAATCTCAAATTCATTTTCAAATTGATAAGGAACATAATCAAATCCTACATAGATACATTTAATATCTGAAGCATCAGATACTTGAGCTGAGCAGGTTACTGTACCTGAAAGTGTATCACCCTCTGCGATTCCGGATGTAGAAATAGTCGGAGGGTTAATTTCCCATGTTGGGACATTTGCTTCCTTTTGTATAAACTCTATCGTAGTAGTTTTATCTTTAATGATATTTATGCTTTGCACTTTACTGGCTGCTCTTCCTGGCTGGGTAACAATAATGTCATGAATGCCAACCGGTGCTTTATCTATCACATAATTTCCGTCCGCATCGGTAGTTGTGCTTACAGCAGTACCGTCAACTGTAACAGTACTGCCCTTAACTGCCGGGCCAGTTGCGTCAGATATTACGATACCGCTTATACTTCCAGCATAAGATACTTCAATTTTAAAACTCTGAGTATCGCTTCTGATCGGAAAACCATTATCAGATACTTCGACTGTAACATCATTATCCTCAATTTGATCATCGGTGGGAGTCCAATTTATTTCTCCGGTTGCAGAATCAATAGTCATTCCCTCAGGACTACTGATTAAAAAATAAGTTAGAATATCCCCAACATCGGGATCAGTGGCGTCTACATTATAAATATAGGGTTCATTTATAAATGCAATGGTATTGGGAGTGGAATTTATAATAGGGTGATGACTTGTAAATGGTGCAGTGCATCCTCCTCCAAATAAAGAAAAAATAGCAAGAGCTGCCAATGTTAATAACAAAGGCAAAATTTCCCTCTTACTCTTAAACGATTTAATGGATTGCATAAGAAATCTCCTTTTAATTTTAACTTTTTAAAGGTCCTCTTCTCC
>CAZMLS010000075.1:6306-8532 GCA_964567215.1 uncultured Atribacterota bacterium
TGGATTGCATAAGAAATCTCCTTTTAATTTTAACTTTTTAAAGGTCCTCTTCTCCCCTCCCAGAAAAATATGCCAGGTTAATACCGGCAATCACTGCAAAAATACGTAACCATTCTAAAATTTTACAAATCGTTTTCATAGTTATCTTCTTCTTTTATTAAAATATTTAAAATGAATGTACTTATTCACGTCTTTAAAGATTAAATCCCAATCGAATTAATCACGAAAAATACTCTGAATTATTCTACTTATATAATATAATTTCTTTTCTTTGGCGTAAGTGGGAAAAAAATAGCATTTGCCCCTATTTAATTACTATTTATTCATATCTTGCCTTGAAGAATTAACAAAATCTAACCCTACTTCCGGAATCCATTTCTCAAGTACCGGTTTAGTGACTTCTTTAAATACATTTAATTCTGAAGGGCTAAGTTCAGTTACTTCCATCCCCTGGGTTTCAACATAAGTAATCTGGTCTAATATTTCGGGAGTTTCCCCAAATTGATCTTTCAAGATATTGATAGAAATATCTCCGTCAAGTCCTCTTCTTACAAAAGCCTTTTCCCACATCCCTGCTTCTTCTGCTGTTTCTTTTATAATAATTTGTATGTCTTCGGGGAAAGAATCCCATACACTTTTGTTAACTACAAAGAGAAGAGGATCAGCCAGGTAATTCCAATTAGTTGCATATTTATGATATTCCCAGATTTTAACCGGGAGAAGAACTCCATAAGGATTTTCCTGTCCATCGACTGTTCCCTGTTGGAATCCGGTGACTGCATCTCCCCAATTCATATTAACCGGGTTTACACCCAACTGATTAAAGATATCATCATATATTTTGGAAGGGCATACTCTTAACCTTAATCCTCTCATATCTTCCGGTGTCCTTACTGGTCTTACATTATTAGTTAATTGCCTGAATCCATTTTCGCCCCAGGCCAAAGCTTTTACCTGCATCTCTTCCATCTCGGCAAACATTTTTTTCCCGGTTTCACCATATTCGATTTTATCTAAGTTTTCATAAGTATTAATGAAAAATGGAAGAGAGAAAAGATTGTGTGATTTAACTACCGAGGAAGAATTTATAGTAGATTCTACCGCGAAATCTATGCTTCCTTCAGCAACTGCCTGGAACCAGTTCATCTGTTTACCTGCAAGAAGTTGGCTTCCCCAATATGGTTTTACATTAATCTTTCCATCGGTTCTTTCATTAATTAAATCACACCATTTTTGTGCACTCATGCCCCAACCAAATGCAGGGTTTACATTTACCGTCATTGTGTATTCCGCTTTAGCTTTAAATTCTTTTGCACTGCTGACAGAAAAAATAATCCCTATTAAAAGTAAAGTTATTAAACTTAAAATTGTAATTTTTTTCATCTATTTCCTCCTTAAAATCAGAATAACTTTATTTCATTGCAGTTAAATTGGCATGAATAATCCATTTCCAATCATCTTCGCTTTTTATCCAGGCACTAAGCCTCATAACAGTACGTTCCGGTAGTCTGGTACCGTCAAGAGTTTCTTCTACAGTAACCTTGTAAGTGACAATAATGACATGGCCTTCTGCTGTAACTGTGTAATCGCTAATGCTGTAATCACTTAAGTGTAAACCTTTTATTAATTCTAATTGAGCATCCTTATCCCTCGTTCCATCTTGATGAACTGACTGAAAACCTGAACCCATTTGTTTTTCGAGTTCTTCCCAATTATTTGTTTTAAAGTTTATCCATAATTGTTGCACAAGTTTTCTTCCTGTACTATCAACGTCTTCAGCTGCTTCACTAATAGCAAATAAACTGAAGGAAAAAACACATAATACTAAAATTAAAAATATCTTTCTGAACTTCATCATTGATTCACCTCCTTCTTATTTATTTTTATATTTAGATACAGAAAACTATTCCCTGCAAGACTTGGGTAAGGTTTGTTTGGCATAGTTGATATTTAATTTCAGTCATTTGCTCAATTGTTCGACTATATTTCTCCTTTTCCAAGTTGACCTTTTCTTCTTGATGCTGTTAATATCATTGAACCTTTCTTATTAAATTATTGTAGCAACTAAAAAAAGCCGGCGGTATGGCGGTCATAGCCTTAAATAACTAAGGCCTTAGATCCTTGGCTTTGCGTACTATCCTTTCGGAATAGCTTGCCTTTATCATGCTTTAGAAGTTAATTATACTATTATATGTTTATTATATACTAAATATATTTTAAAAATCC
>CAZMLS010000076.1:0-4325 GCA_964567215.1 uncultured Atribacterota bacterium
AATTATAAAAAAAAAAAAAACAATAACGAAGACTATACTACAAAAGTATGATCTTAATAACAATTTTTCAAATTATATTAATATTATCTTTCTTTATTTGTAATTCGCATCTTGCACTTTGCAACTGAAAACTGACAACTTATATTTAAAACTAACGACTATTTATCTTTTTCCCTTTCTTTCTTTCTTCTCTTTACTCGATACTACATACTCGATACTGTTCTACTACCCTCCAATAGTTATCTTCTCCGTAGGGAAGGCTTTAATGTAGAACTCTACCCAGAAAGACTTGGAGGCCTGTTTATAATTGATAGTGAATTCACGACAGTGAAGGTCACGGGTAATTCCTACAATGCTATTTGAAAGCTTGAAATCTTCCAGGTCTATTGTCCCTTTATATTTTACTCGCCAATCATCATTTAATTGTAAATCCAATTGAGACTTAATCTGCTTATTCCACTCCATATCATTTAAACTATAAGTAGTATTAAAATTCATTTTCCAATCATCTTTTGGCTTATATTCAAGTTTACCAACCAAATTGCCAAAGGTTTCTGTCTCAAAATTATAGTTAGTAGATAAATTTAAGTTAATTTTTTCATTAGGTGTTAAAGTTAATTTTCCATTGATCGTATTCGTTAAAGGATCGATATAGTCAAAATTAAAAGGAGTAGGACCAACTGATTTATTGTAGTTATAAGAAACAGTAGTTGAAATATTAGAGTTGTAAGCCGCTTTTAAATCCACTTTACCTCCAATAAGATATCGGGCTTCTCCGGTTAAATAAACATCTTGTCGAAAAATACCTGAAGGAGTGAGAGTTATATTTTCACCCAGATTAAAAGGTCTTTTTAAATTAACAATAAATTCTCCTCTGGTATTTTCTTCTTCCGTTGCTCCTTCATAAAATTGTCCCACTGACCCTTCCAAAATATAAACAAATTTACTATCTCCGATAGTTGCCGAAGCTTTCTTAAAAATAAATTCCGGCAGACGGTCAACTATTTTGGAAGTATTTTCATCTGTATAAATATCTCCATCTAAATCAAATCTTTTCTCTGTGAGCAAATTTAAAGTATAACCCTTCCCGTTAAATCTTAAATTCCATTTTGGTTTAAATTCAAGGTCAGATTCCTCATCTGCAGGATTATCATCAGTGTACACCAGGGTTAGAGCAGAGTTTATTTTATCACTAATAGTGTAATTATGCTTTAAAGTTATATTTCCTTTAATATCTATATCTTCAATTTCCTGGCCTGTAAAAGTGTATTTTCCGGTAACTTTAAGGTTATATTTTTCACCAGTTTTATCCAGGTAGAATTGCGATTTTAAGATATTATTAAGAATATCTGCACCGCTGCTTTTTGTTCCGGTATAATCCAGAGATGCCTTTGTTGAAATATTATTTTCAAATTCCTGCTCGTAATCCATTTCTCCTGATATTGTGAATGTATCACTGTCTTTATTTTTAATGATATAAAGATAGAAAGAAGTTTCTCCGGGATTACTATTTTTTTCTCCTATTTCAAGAGTGTGTTCAGCACCGATTCCAATTCCCTTTTTTTCCAGCCAATCAAGATAAAAAGTGCCATAGGATTTTTCATCTATATAATAGTTAAAATTTGTTTTTACAAACCAGCCGTCTGAGCTATTTTGTCCTATTTTTGGGAGGATAGGCATTTGTGTTTTACGGTCCAAAAAGACAATAAAATAGGGGAGGGTAATAATTTTGGTTTTGCCTTCATACCAGGATATATTTCGGGCGATTATTTTATCCTTCGGGTAAATTGTCATCTCAGTGGCAACAATATGATAATGGGGTTCTTCTAATTCACATGTAGTGAAGCTTCCTTCGCTAATTTCTACTGTTTCGGGAAAATTTTCCATTTTTTCCCCTCGATAATATAAGTTACCTTTTATACCTTCCCCGGTAATTTTACCATTTAGTCGTTGCAGAATTACTTTTTTAGTCTTCCAGTTGTAGGTAAGTTCTTCACAGTCAGTTTCAGATTCATCTTGCAGGAAATAAACTTTTCCTGAAGCAGAAAGAAGATTAGTAGATAAATTTATCTTCAAATAATCAGCTTTTACCTCGATATCTTGATATTTAAGTTCTACTCCATCTTTGGCAATAATCAAATCTTCTCCCTCTATCTTTTCATAAGTGATAAATTCAGCTTTTAAGGAGAGATCCGATTCATCCACTTCCGGTATTTCTGTTTCTTCTTTATCTGTTGTTACTATTACATCTTCTGTGTCTATGTCTCGGGGAGTTGATTCTGTTTCCTTGCTTTTTTCGGGTTCTTGTTCCTGGGCATACACATAAGAAGAGAGAGGAGGAATAGTTATGTTCAGATTAAAAAACGGGGATATAATTAGTAAAAATAGTATTAGAAAGAATGTAATATTTTTTATTTTTCTTATCATATTTAAATACCTTTAATTGCTCAATTTCTATTTAAGGCATTGCAGTGAAAAATCATCTTTATTTTTTGTATTTAGAACTAACGACCAATCTTAAATCCCGTACTTGTCCCATTCATCTTTTTCTTTATTACTCATTACTGCATTTGCACCCTGTAATTGGTATCTTGAATTTTAACCAATTAACCAGCTAACAGATTTCTTTATCACTCATCACTGTATTTGCACCTATACGCTCTACGCTCTATTTATACTAATGACTATTTTATCTTGCATCTTGTATTTTGTTTTTTTATCTTGTATTGTATTTAAACTAAAAACTATAAACTATCTTTATCTCTTGTTTTTAATACTAACGACTAACGACTAATTTGATTATTCACTAACGACTAATTCATTTCCTCTCCGATCTAACCATAATAATAAACCCTAATATTCCAAAAACTATATTTGCTAACCAGGCAGCTAAAAAGGGAGATATCATACCACCTCGTCCAAAGGACCGGGTAGCAGAAAGGAAGGCATAATAAAGAAAGACTAAAATAATACTGATAATTACCCCGGTAGCTTTACTTCCGCGTTTAACACGCAAACCTAAAGGAACTCCCAATAATACAAAGATCAATCCACTGAACGGGATGGCGTATTTCATATGTAAGGCTACTTCAAAGTTTTTGGTATCTGCACCGGCTTGTTTTAAAATATCTATCTGTTGCCTCAATTCACTGCTCTTCATCTCCTGGGGAGTCCTCTGATTTTTAAAGAATTTTTGCAAATCTTCTTTAACAATAATATCCAAATTGGTAAAACTCATTTCATAAGTAATTTTTCCTTCTTCATCGTAATTATAGATAGTTCCGTTTTCTAATTTCCAGGTATCAATCACCCATTTTCCTGTTTTGGCAGTTATTGTTCGAGGAAATTTCTCTCTTGTAAGCTCATAAACCATAATATCTTGCATAATCATATTTTTTTCATCAAGTCGGTTGATGTAAAAATAACGATTTTCAGCATCACGGAAAAATACATTTCGCTTGATATTGGGAGGGCCTTTTTTTAATACAATTTCTCGAATAATGTTTTGAGAGGTGTGGTTAGCTTCCGGGACAATGTAATCATTAATTATAAAGGATAATACGCTTATTCCAAAAGCAGCAATTAAAAAAGGAAAAATGATTCGACGGAGACTGATGCCTCCGGCTCTCATGGCAGTTATTTCTCCGTTTGTTGAAAGATTTCCTATAGCTAATTCACTGGATGCGAGTAAAGAAATTGGGAAAGTTACTACTAAAAATGCCGGAAGACGATACGCCAATAATTTGATTATATATATCCATCCAACTTTTTTATTTATCAACATCTCCATCAATTCAAAAAGTGTTTGCATGATTAACATAATAGTAAGAGCGGCAACTGCGAGAGCCACAAAACTCATCACTTCTTTAATGATGTAACGATCTAATATCTTAGGTCGGGGAAATCCTTTAATAGACGGATATATTGACAATTCCTTTACCTGCTTTCCTAATATATAGAAAATTTCATAATTCAGTATAGCATATTTTTATTTTAAAAAAAATGTAAATAAAGAAAAATTAGCCAATTCACCGATTCTCCAATTGACCAATTTGCCGATCGACCAATTTGCCGATTGACCAATTGACCAATTAAGAAAAAGATAAAGACTAATTAACTAATTTAACTAATTTAACAATTAAGATTAAGATAAAAACCGTATAATTCAGTTAGCCTGTTACCCGGTTAGCTGGTTTACCAGTTAATAATAAGAAATGCAAGATATAAAGATGGTTTTTCGTTATTTTTTTTATTCTGACTCCTGACTCCTGAATTCTATCTTTTTCTTTCTTCACTCGATACTACATACTATATACTCGATACTA
>CAZMLS010000076.1:4425-6040 GCA_964567215.1 uncultured Atribacterota bacterium
TACTCGATACTATTTTCATTGTTAGTCTAAACTTTAGTGGAACAAATTAATCTTTCTTTATATTTATCTTAAAATTGGCGAATTGGCGAATTGGAAAATTGGTAAATTGTTTTATGTATTTGCAAAAATAGATATGTATATTATATAATTTAAAAGATTATGAAATACTACAAAAAGAGAATAAGGGCGGTTTAATAAAATAATGTGGAAAAATAAAAAAGAGTTAGATAAAAAAATAGAATTATCATTATTAATTTTTACGATTATCTTTTCTTTGTTTTTTGGAATCTTTATAGAATTTTTTTCTTTATCTGTAATTGCTTCCGGACCAACAACAGCTTCGGGTCCGGTGATTACATTTCAAGAAAAGTCCTGGGATTTCGGGGAAATTGATTCTGAAGAAATTCCCTCACATACCTTCACTCTAAAAAATACCGGAGATGAGTTATTAATTATTGAAAGAATAAAGATTACTTGTGAGTCATGTGTTGATGCTCAAATTTCAAACAAAGATATTTTACCGGAAGAAAGTGCAGAATTAATTATCACTGTTAATTCCCTGGATATGACGGGTCAATTTTCCAAGAGAATTTATGTAAAATCAAATGACCCTAATCACTCTCAAGCAGTTATAATGGTTTCTGGATTTATTAAAAATGACCGGGAATCTAATTCAACTAATAAGTCACAAACCGATAACAATAACTTTAATGACAGCGTCAAAGATCCTTATACAACGGGAATATCTTATTTTGCTAAAGGCGAATACGAAAAGGCAATACCTGAATTTGAAAAATCGATAGAATCAGACCCGAATCATACAGACAGTTACTATTATCTGGGACAATGTTATCTACAGTGGGGCATTATTGAGTATAATAAGAAACATATATTGAAATCTTATAAATTATATCGTAAAGCGAACGAGGTTTCAGAACAGGTAATTCCTTTATATGAGAAAATGATAGAAGACAACCCAAATGATTTAAATACTTTTCTTAAACTTGGTTATATATATGAAGTAAAGAGTATTATTCCTTTTATTGATGAATATGAAATAGCGTTGAAATATTATTTAAGTGCCTTGAATTTAGATTCTGTTACCGGGGATCAAAATACGGGAATTTATATTTACCTCAATACACGAATAGGGGTTATTTATTTTCATGAAAAAATTTATCTAAAGGCAATATCATACCTGGAGAAGGCATTGGAAGCAAGTCATAATCAGGAGAATGCAGAAGCTTGCTATTATTTGGGAATATCTTATGTTAAAATAAAGGAAAAAGAAAAAGCGTTGAATTTCTTATCAAAAGTAATAGAGTTCGCTCCCCAATCAGAGTTTGCTCAAGAAGCTCAAAAAGAAATAATGAAGTTGAGCAAATAAAAAAATATGTCAAAGTTCCGGTCTCTGATAGTTTTAGGGATTAGAAGGAGGTAAATATAAATATGAAAACATATCGATTTCCCATTATGATTGAGAAAGACGAGGAAGGTTACTTTGCCTTCTGTCCAGAGCTCCAAGGGTCTTATACGCAAGGTGATACATACGAAGATATTTTAGAAAACATTAAAGATGCTATTCGCCTTCATGTGAATGATCGCCTGGATAATG
>CAZMLS010000076.1:6140-7896 GCA_964567215.1 uncultured Atribacterota bacterium
AATTGGATAATTGGATAATTGGTGAATCGCAAAAATGGAGGTTTTAAATTTGAATTTACATAAACACAAAAATAAAAGAAAATTAGTAAATGTATTAGTAATATGTTTCCTTAGCCTTTCACTCTTTATCTTAAGTGGTTGCTTATCTTCAAACTTTTCCAAAGGTTCTGTGGAAGGCTATATTTATGAAGAGACAGTTATCGATACCCGCCCCTTGGAAGGTTCACTGTTGAGTATTACCGGTTCTTCAAATACTGCACTCACTGATGAAGAAGGATACTTCAGAATTGATGAAGTTTTCATAGGTAGTAGAACTTTAACCATTACTAAAGAAGGATATATTACTTATAAGAAAACAGGTACTGTAATAAGTGAAGATAAATTGACCTTAATTAATAATGGAAATCCAATTGTTATTCAACCGGTTAATGACAAATATCTATTTGACGGAGGAGTGATTTATTTCGATTCGGAAGACTATACAAATGCCTTGACTACATTTCAACAAATTATCGATGATTACCCTAATAGCAAATATAGCGATGATGCTCAATATTACATTGGTTATATTTATGAAAAAAAATTGGGTTATTATATTCAAGCTCTACTGGAATATCAAGAATTAATTAATGATTATCCTAATAGCTCTTATACTGATGATGCTCAATTAGGAATAGGAAACTGTTATTATGCAACCTATGATTATTCTCACGCCATTGAAGCATACCAGAAAGCGATAGATAATTATCCCGAAAGCCCTTTACTCGCTCTAGCACATTATAGTATTGCTCAAAGCTACCGAAAATTAGCAAATTATGGACAGGCTGTTATCGAATATAATAGTGTAATTGATAATTATCCTGAGAGTAGTTATCCTGCTGCTTCTCAATATTATATCGGTTATTCCTATTATCTCGCTCAGGACTACACTCAGGCTATTTTAGAATTCCAACTAACTGTTGACAATTATCCTGACTCCATTTGGCCCGGTGAATCAGACAGGCTTATTGCTCCCTGCGCCCAGTATTATATCGGTTGGTGTTATGGCCAAAAATTTAATCAATGGAGCGACGCTATATCCGCCTACCAATTGATTATAAATAACTATCCCGTAAGTACCTGGGGTAACGGTCAGGAAATTCCTCCGGATGCACAATATCAAATCGGCTGGTCTTACGAACGGCTCGAGCTATGGGCAGACGCTATAACCGCCTATCAATTAGTCATATATAATTATCCGGGGAGCACATGGGGTGGAGGCGGTTCAATCCCGGATGATGCTCAAGCACGTATTGATTGGATTAACGATAATCATCCACCAAGCTAATATTTGTATCTCCTCCCCCTTGAGGGGGGAGGATTAAGGTGGGGGTGAAATCCTATCAATTTTTATATGGTAAATTTTCAATACAGCCAACTAATCTTAACTGGTAACCCGACTAACTGATTTTATATTTTTATTTTTAACTTGCAATTCGAAACCTGTATTTTGGCATCTTTTGTATTTTTTTGTATTAATTGATTAATTCTTTTCCTAATCTTTATTCTTATTTTTAATCGGTCAATTGGTAAATTGGTAAATTGGTGAATTGGCCATTATATTATCTTAGATTTTCTTTCCTAACTCGATACTATATACTCGATACTGTTTTTATCTTTTATTTCTTTTTCTTGGACTATATACTATATACTCAATACTCAATACTGTTTTTATCTTTTATTTCTTTTTCTTGGACTATATACTATATACTCAATA
>CAZMLS010000076.1:7996-8490 GCA_964567215.1 uncultured Atribacterota bacterium
CTCAATACTGTTTTTCATTATCGGTCAATTGGTAAATCGGTCAATCGGAGAATTAATGCACATGGACGATCTTAAAATAATAGAATCCTGTCTTCTGGGAAATAAAAATATATATTCCCGTTTAATAGATAAATATAAAAATATGATTTACGATTTAGCCTATCGAATGTGTAACAATTCCCATGAGGCAGAAGATATATCTCAAGAATCTTTTTTGCGTGCTTATCAAGCACTATCCCGTTTTAATCCCAATTATAAATTTTCAACATGGCTTTATCAAATTACCCTAAACGTTACTCGCGACCGATTAAAAAAGAAGACACTTAAACCTGCTTCCCTTGATGCTCCCATTAATTCAAATGATTCGGATTACTTCCATCAGCCGGCGGATTCAAAACACAATCCCGAAGAAATATTAACCAGGCAGGAAAAATCTCACCATATTCTTAATGCCATTCTCTCTTTACCTTTAATTTATGGTGATGTTACGATTT
>CAZMLS010000077.1:0-8441 GCA_964567215.1 uncultured Atribacterota bacterium
ACGATCTGCTCGGTAAGTGGGGATAGAAATATCTCTATTCTTGCCATCATATCATTCATCAACTTCGGATTAATATCATAACGAACATAATATTTTGTTATATGATTAAGAATGTAAGGTAAGAGCTTCATATATATTCTGTTATTTCTCTTTTTTAAAGTTCCACATACATTGGTGCAATTAAATTTTTCATTTCTATAAAAGGCGGTACCTGCATTAGCACCATCGGTTGTCCACGTAACATATTCCCCGCTAAAATTATAAGTATTAGTTCTGCCCATTTCACCATTATTGATAGTTTGAGAACTATATACAGGATACGCGCCTTCATTTTCACCAATTTCTTCATTACTAATTACACGACCTCTTCCCAATTCACAAATTCCTTTAATGGGCAAAATCTTCCACCCTTCCGGAATTTCCCCAATCCATTTTATTCCAGAATCCTTGTAGTTTGGATATGGTTTATATTTCATTCTATCACTTCCCAGTATCCGCCTTTGGCAGGGCCAACTCTTTTGATAATGTTAAGATTTTTCAGTTTAGCAATATTATTTCTTATATTCTTTTCATTGATGCCTACAATTTTAGATAATTCTCTTTGTGTAATAAAATTATTTTTCTTTATTCCAGCAACAATCCTTTTTTGATTTTTGTTTAATTTTATCAGGTCCTTTTGTAGGTCTCTATTTAGGTTTTTTTGTAGGTCTTTTTTTGTATACTCAAAACCCTTGCCATCAATAACCCGCCTCTTATAGCTGTTTATCTGCAAATCCGGTCTTTTAAAAGACACCTCAAATAATCTTTTCGAAAAATATATATTAGCCATAGGCAGTTCATATTTTTCCATTGCCCTTTTTATTCTTAAAAATCCTGAACCTGCTTTTTCAACTAGATCAATGCGCTCCAGATTGCTGAACAAAAACATATTATGAGGATAACTACCTTTCATTAAATCGTCTACAGTCAGCGATAAATCCATAATAACGGGATTGAGGAATTTGACACTTTCTATATTAATATTAATCAAAATCGGGGCGGTAGAAAAATAATCCCTGTGAACGATTGAGTTAATTAAAGCCTCTCTCAATGCCTCTTCCGGAAGTTCCAAATATTCTTCTCTATACGTACTTTTTATTACATATTCAGTATTTAACTTGCTTTTTATATATTTTACGGCATCTTCAAAATTACTGAGTAAATCTCTTGAAAATTCCTTTTTATCAATTATCGTACTGCTTGTTCCCTGATATAACACACATTGAATTGTTGCATTCCTCAAATACTTTGTTATATCCTTTGAGAACAATAAAATTCCTGAATAATTTAATTTGTTGTTTCTGAAAAATCCAAGGTTTGATAATAGCTGTTTTCTATTCAGATTGTTATCAATTTTTGCCTTTTTTAAAAATCTATTGTAGGCTTCATTTGAAAAATTCTTAAAATCAAAATCTATAAATTTCTCATCAAAAACAATTCCTCCATTTTCCTGGAAAAATTTCTTTATTTCGTCTCTTTTTAATTTTTGCGAATTTGCACCCACTCTTACGAAAAATCCTTGCGAGCAAGTATACGGTTTATTTTTACCTTCCAGAACATAAATAACTGCTAATTCTTCAACTTGTTCAACCTCAACAGAAAAAACCGGATCCATATTCCTTGCAATATCTTGAATTTTAGAAATGTCTCTATTTGTTAATTTGTAACCGGGAACTTCCAAATTGTCCTTTACCCCAATGATAATCCTTCCTCCGGAGGCATTGGCAAAAGCGCATATCTCTTTTACTATTGAACTATTTAATGTTTCTTTAAATTCTAAGTTATATCCTTCTGATGTTTTAATCAACTCGGATAACTCTTTTTTATTCATCATAACTCCTCTTTTAAAAGCTCTTGAATTTCAGTGGTAACCTCTTTAATGTCCTTTTCAATTTCTTCCAATGGTCTCGGAGGAACATATTTATAAAAATATTTGGTAAAGTTAATCTCATAACCAATCTTGTCCTTTTTTCTGTCCATCCAGGCGTTATTATAGTAGGGTTTAACCTCTCTATTAAAATATTCTTTAATATCCTGTTTTAAGGGAATCTTTTCCGAATCTCTTAAATTTGAATCTGGCAATTTATGTCCTTTAGCATCTAAAACATAATCGGTAGTATCATCATGCTCAGAAAAGGCTAAAATAATATTTTTTATAAAATTTGCTGATAAATTAAATTCTTTCAATACTATTTGTACTTTCTTTTCAAATTCATCCCAGTTTTTGTAAAGATTATCCCCTATCGTTTGTAATGCTTTAATTATTGTTTTTTGTTTCTCTTTTTCGTTTTTTTCTTCCTCTAATTTTTCCTCTGGGTTTTTATTTTTACTCTCTGCTAATTTTGCAAATGCCTTCACAGAATAAAGATTCTCCAACCGTTCTTCTGTACATTGATAATTAAGCTGCAAAGGTCTTTCGACAATCACTTTTGCATAACCAAATTCTTCGTTATCGAAAATCTGGCAATATTCATTTTCTTCAAAATCATTATAAAGTTTAACAATCGTTTCAATATCCCTATCGCTTAACTTATTTCTTTTATTACCCAAACTTTTACGCATTTTCTCAAAAAAAGATATAGCATTTACTAACTGAATTTTTTTCCTTCTATTTTCATTTTTCTTATTACTCATAATCCAGATATACGTATTAATGCCGGTATTGTAAAATAGCTGATCAGGTAGTGCAATGATCGCTTCAATTAGATCATTTTCCATAATCCACTTACGGATATTGCTTTCCCCCGAACCTGCATCACCAGTAAATAGGGGAGACCCGTTAGTTATAACGGCAATCCTTGATTTTTCATCTTTGGTATTCATCTTGGATATCATATGCTCTATAAATAGCATTTGACCATCATTAATTCTTGGGAGACCTGCTCCAAATCGTCCGTTGAATCCATATTCTGCTTCTTTTTTTACTGCATCTTCATCTTTTTTCCAATCCACACCGTAAGGAGGATTAGAAATGATATAATCAAATTTCATATCAGGAAACTGGTCTTTAGATAATGTGCTCAAAGGTCCTGTAATCTTATTTTCACCCTCTCCCTTGATTAACATATCCGATTTACAAACTGCGAATGTCTCTGGCTGTAATTCTTGACCAAATAATACAACCTTGACATCTTTATTGATAGAATTTATATAATTCTCTGAACCAGTGAGCATACCCCCTGTTCCGCAGGCAGGGTCATAAACAGTTCTGATCAGATCCTTTTTCATTATCTCTTCTTTACTGCTGGCAAACATTAAGTGTGTCATTAACTTTACAACTTCCCTCGGGGTAAAATGATCTCCTGCCTCCTCATTCGACTGCTCAGAAAATCTCCTTACCAATTCTTCATAAATTGTTCCCATCTCTTGATTTGAAACTTTATCCGGATGTAAATCCACTTTAGATTCCGAAAATTCTTTAATCAATAAAAATAACAGATTTGCTTTTGCCAGCTCAGAAATGTGTTCTCGCATTTTAAAATTTTCAAAAATATCTTTGACGTTTTGGCTGAAACTCTCCATATAATGTAATAAATTATCCTTGATATGATCTGGGTCTTCTAAGAGTGATTTAAAATCGTATTTTGAATAATTGTAAAAGTTACGTCTTGATGCAGACATCAGAACATCATCAAGATTTTCAAATTCATTTTTATATTTATCATATGTTGTCAAAATATCTTTTTTGGTATCACTTAAAACACAATCAAATCTTTTTAATACCGTAAGGGGCAGGATTATTTTTTGATATTCATTTCTTTTGTATACTCCTCGAAGCAAGTCTGCCAAACTCCATATAAAATTAACTTTTTCCTGAAAATTTCCCATTTTTCACCTCATCTATTCATCATGTCTTTTTCATTAAAACTAAAATAGCCATCTTTTGATATAATTATATGGTCAACTACATTAATACCCACAAGTTTCCCAACTTCTATTAATCTATCAGTAATACTGATATCTTCCTTGCTTGGCTCGGTATTACCTGATGGGTGATTATGGGCAAATATAATCCCGGCAGCTCTGTCAGTTATTGCATCAGCAAATATTTCCCTGGGATGAACAAGGCTCTGATTCAAGCTACCGATAAAAACTATCCTTTTTTCGATAAGATTATGTGCTCCATCCAAGGTAAAGGTAAGAAAATATTCTTGTTTTTTATCCTTCAGCTCTTCGGTTATTTTTACAATATCATTTGAACAAGTAATGTTTATTCTATCCTTAATCAAAAATCTCTTTGAAAATTCGATAGCTGCTATTATCTGCGAAGCTTTGGCGACTCCAACTCCATCAATGCTTTTTAAACTTTTTAAATTAATGTCATTAAAATCTTTTTGAACTAATTTTAATATATCTCTGGCAACTTTAAATACATCTTTACCTTTTATCCCACTCCCAAGCAAAACAGCCAGAAGTTCAATATCTGAAAGTACTTGGGGTCCATTTCTATCCATTTTCTCCCGGGGTCTATCAAATTTTGGGATATCTTTAATCTTTTTCATCTTATACTCCTTGCTCTTCTTGTAAATAAAATTATTAAAGAAAACGCTCTATTATCTTGCTCCTTTAATATACATTCCATCCCCTTTTAAATATAATAAGGAAAATTCACATCCCTAACCTAAAACCGGGAACTATTTGAGTCTATAATTAAAAAGAGTTCCCAAGGTCAAGTCTTGTAATAACACTTTTTACCTTCCCACTTTATTTTTTATATTGCCTTGCTCTCTTAAAAAACTAGAATAAATTACAAAATATTGAGTTAAGACAATTTTTTAGTACAGATTGAATTATATTTTTAAATAATTTTTTTGTACTTTTATAAAAGAAAAGTAAATATCAGGTTTATTTGGAATTTGGATATAGTTCACCAAGGTAAAAATAATTGAAAGAAAGGAAAGAATACAATATTTAGTATTTCTTTTTAAATGGTGCATTTTTTAGGGACGCTTCCTTTTTATTTTTTAGCAAAAACAATTTTAAAAGCAAAAAATACAAGATGTAAAGTTATATTGGTCAGTTTAATTGTGGTTATAAGAAATTTCTTTTTGGATTTAAATATAAACCCAATTAATAGTATACTACAAAAATTTTGAAAAACATATTTTGGGAAAAAATAATTTTAATTTCCAGTGTTTGGTTTTTCGTTTTTCGAAAAATAATAGCAATTAGTGAATTAGAGAAAAGGAATTATGAGATTGTCGCGTCGCTTCGCTTCTCGCAATGTCAGAGGGAAAAGAATATGAAACCAGTGGGAGATTTTGCTTGCTTGCAGGGATGTACAACATTCAATGAATAGAATATATTTGATGTGAAAATCCGTTTACACTTTTGTTTTTATACCTTTTAACAGATAAATGTATGACAATAAACTTCCTATCCATAGTAAAATATAAAGTGGGGTCAAGCTATCCCAACTCCCTGTTCTTTGATAGGCAATTATTCCGCCGATTACCAGGACAAACGGATATAAAAGGCATTTTGTCAATGAGATGATTGAAATGATATATTCCCAAACTTCCCTTTTTAGCAAAAGAATCGCTCCTACAATTAACGTTGAAACAAGTAAGGATAAGTCGGTTGCAAAAACAACTCCTGACGGATTACCGGTTTAAGTTATTCCCAAAGGTACTTTACTGGTAAAGACAAAGCTTAAAGATTGCGCAATCCATAATCCGCCAATCATGATGGCAAAAAATAACATATAGCTGCTTATCCATCTTACAGGAATATTAGAACTGATATTTTTCTTGAAACTTTTGATATCAATTTTCATCAATGCTAATATCAGTGCATAGATTGATAAGGTAAAGATAATCACATAGAGAAGAAATAATTTGTTAAAGGTAGTGCCATACATATAAAAAATGTAATTGTAAACCATATACCAAAGCGTTCCCATCCAAATCAGTCGTGCTTTCAATGAATTGCGTAATGAGAAAAATAATGCTCCAATCATTATTGGTATTGCAACAAATAAAGTGACGATGTCATTTCCAAGCCATACTGCTTTTACTAATTCATTATCACGGTATATGTTATTTGCAAATATTCCTCCAAGTGAAGCAATGACTGTTAAAACGATGATGATTTTTGAAAGTATAATTGAAATCCTGTATAACGATTTCATTATTTTCCTCCGAATAATAATCAATGGAATTGCAAAAAAGGTCTTAACATTTAATATATCTAATTCCAAAGATAAATACCATTAGCCTATATAATTTCTAAATATTTTACACCATATTTCCCAATAAATTCAACATTGAATTTTAAATTCCTCTCTTTTTTTGGGAAATATTTTTGAAGTTGCAAGTATGGATTCCCACCTTAATTCTCCTCCCTCAAAGGAGAAGGAAAAATTAAAATATAAGAAGACAAAAGAAATCTATCCGCTCATACTTCTTTGAACTCTTCTATTCCAAGGGTGTCTAAAAAAGCATTAATTCTTTCATAGGCGTCTCTACTAACTCTTTCCTTTTCTTCCTCATCATCAATATCCTCAAAATTTATTATCCAAACAGGTCCGGGAGCATCTATATCTTTAAATTTCGCTTTAATTTTACCAAGTCCTTCACGCACAAGTTTATTGGATTTAAAAGATTGGAATATTTTAACTAATTCATTAATGCCACCCGGATAATGTAAAATTGTAAAGTAAATGTCATAAGCATCTTTTTCCTTATATCGATCCCACATACACATTCCCTTCATAACCAAAAAAGGTATAATGGTAGAAATTTTAACAGATACTTCATTTAGCGCACCATCTGGCATTTTTGCGGAAATTTTTAAAAGGCAATTTTGTTTAAAAACTAAATCACAACCTCTTGCTTTCCTTGCCCTGATATCCTGAATTGACTGAGTACGATGAGATTTGCCAGTTCCACCATATTCACCGGTAAGTAAATCTATCTCCACGGTTATATTTCCGCCATTTTCGGTTGGAATTGTTCGATAAAAAATGAAAGGTTGTTTTCCCTCTTCATAACCTTTACTTTTTAATAATTGCAGAATTGTTTTATATGTATCCCCTGATATTTTTTGAAAATCTAATGCAATATCAATATCAAGACTGCCTACATGTTTATGTTGATCTTTTTCCATGAGAAAGTATGGGATCCAACCTCCTACCAATACTATGTTATCCCTAAATTCTCCTAGAATAGTCATAAGTTCTACAAGCACTGATAAACAGGCATTAACCTCTTTTTTGTTATAATCATATTTTATTACCATTGTTTTCTTAACCTTCTTTCAAGTAGAAATTCCGCTGCTTCTTCGCCACGTTTCATATAACCCTTAAGATCTAAATACAACTGGATATCGGAAACAACTTTTACACCATTGACTTCCTGTAAATAATATAATACTCCTTCGTCGTAAGGTTCGAGGAAGGAAACATTTGAACCTGTGGATACTTCTTTAAGATTTAGATCCTTCGCTATACGGGTAATATTGTTGTTTATATAGGTGAATATTCTTTTATATCTTAAAAATGGAGCCACTCTCGATGCTCCGGATGTGAGTGTGAATGCATACGATATTTGATTTTCTTTGAAATAATCATTCAATTTTCTTTCTAAAACTTCTGTATCGTCCATTGAGTAATAATTTCTTATCGTATTTTTTCGGTAATTATAATTATTGGACCATTCCTCTAACAGCGGTTCTGCTTTCTTTAGCCTGATTTTCAAATTCTTTCCACTCCCTATTTCTTCAATAAATTCAAATTCCAAGAGTCGTTGCTTAATATTAAATGCCTGTCCAAGACTTATATTTGCCTCTTTTGCGATATCCTTCACGAACCATTCTTTTTTTGGATTACATAGAAAAACTCTCAAGACACGGGTAGATTTAGTAGAGAAAATTGATTTTAATGGTCTGGTATTTGGGTAGAGATTGGGACGTCCTTCAATACTTATATAGACATTCTCAAATTTAAAGAGACAGTTTCCGGCAAGGTCTATAAAACCAATATTATTTTCATTGCAAATTTGTTTAGACTCTTCTGAAATAAAGGTTGCGGCAAATACACCATAATAATTTCTCTTATTACTAACCATGTATTTTAGTTGACTTACCGCCATTCTCGTAAATCGCGGTTGCCCTGCAGATTTAACTTCTATAACAATAAAATACTTCTTTTTATCTTTAGTCTTTACTTCTACAATTAAATCGGGTTGAACCCTCTGGTCAGGGAATAGATTTTTAACTTCTGACTTTATACTATTTATTTTGACAAAATCAGTAGATTCAAAAAGATTTCGTATATTTTTTTTAATACTCTCAATAATTTCTTTTTCTGTGACCATTGTTTCACCTTAAAATACTCTTTCAGCGTTTGCTGAAAGTATATAATATAATGAAACATAAGTCAAGAACATCTTTTAATTTTCACT
>CAZMLS010000078.1:0-8423 GCA_964567215.1 uncultured Atribacterota bacterium
ACCCCATCTTCCTTGCATTATGTTAACCTTTCTTATTGATAATGATTACCATTAACATAATATAACACGCCGTTTCCTTTGTCAAGTATTTATTAATTAACTAAAAACTAAAAGCGGAAAACTAAAATACCATGATTTAAAACCTATATAACGTGGAGTGTACAGCGTATAGTGTATAGTTAACAAAATACATTAATATCTGTAATATTTAATATTTGTTAACTGACTAATTAAATTCGCATTGCATAAAATTATACAGAATTTTTAGTTTATAATAATACAAATATTGTACTTTTAATGCAGAGGGTGAATTTATCTGATTCGGTTAGCCTTAGCGATTTTTTTTAACGGGTTCGATGAATCGAACCTCGATAGGCTGGCCTGTCCTCGTAAAAACGGAGAACGCCTGTCCTACGGTTTTGTTTATATTGTTGGGGGCGTATGCAATACGCCCCTACTCGAGATACGATTCGCGAGATACGAGATATGAATTTGGCTGCTGACTTCTGGATTCTTCTTTCCTACCTATATACTATATACTCGATACTTTTTCTTAATATACAAATCTGGTAATGGTTCCCAACACAATCGCTACAACAAAGGTAAAAGCAATGGTAAATAATGTCCTTCTGCTTCCTATCTCTTTCCACAAAACCGCTATAGTTGCCACGCAAGGGATATAAAAAATGATAAAAATGGTAAAAGTCATGATTTGTGTCGCGGACATTACAGAAATTACGTTATTAGTTCCTATAGCTTGAATCAACATTAACATTGAAAGTTCTTTACGAAGAATACCAAAAACCAGAGTGGTCCCGACTACAATCGGAAGACCCAATAACATTGTTATAGGTGAAAAAAATTGATTGATAATTAGGTCAGCTTCATAATATTTCAGTAAGCTTAATACTGTACTGCCAATGACAAGCAACGGCCAAGCAACAAATATGAATTCTTTCATTCTAAGCCAGGTTTTAGCCAAAGCGACTTTTATGGAAGGGATATGGTATGCAGGAATTTCCAATATCATTCCCGGTGTTACTTCCGGAAGCAAGGAAGACAAGACCTTCCCTGATATAATAATGACAATGATATTTAATATATAAACTGCTAATGCAGCTTGAGGACTAATATAAAAAGCAACTAAGGCAAATATAATGGTCATCCGGGCAGCACAGGGAATCATAGTCGCAAGCACTGAAGCAATAAAACGGTCTCTCTCTGATTCTAGAATCCTTGTTGCCATAATAGCCGGAACAGTGCATCCATACCCTAATATAAAAGGTATAATTGCTTTACCGTGCAAACCAATTTTATGTAAAAATGCATCCAGGAGAAAGGCGATTCGAGGCAAGTAACCCAAATCCTCTAAAATAGCCAAACCAAGAAGAAAGGGAAACAGGTAAGGCAATACAATCGCTATTCCTCCGGCCAATCCTTGAATAATTCCACTTATAATTGAAAATGATAAAGTTCCCGGATTAATACTCTTTTCCACTAAGGGAATTAAGCGGTAAAAATAATCCAGAAGTGGTTCTTCCACCATTTTCCCAACACTGAATACCAAATTGAAAAATAAGTAAAAAATCAAGCCCATAGAAATGTAACCTAAAAAAGGATGCATTAAAACATTATCCAAATAATCAATGGGACTTTTATGTGGTTTCCCCAGTAAAACGACAGATTCGTAAATACTCATGGATAAATGATGCCGTTCTGAAGAAATGACAACATCAGAATGACGACCATGAGATTCTTTAAGTAAATTTTGATAATGTTTTACCTTTTCAAAAATTTTTTTACCGCTAACTTCTAAGTCTTCTATAAAAAAATTATCATTTTCCAAATATTTGAGTGCTAGAAATCTTATGGGAATATTAAATTTTTGATCAGGTTCTTTTTTTTCAATTTGCGCGGAAAGCTGGATTATTATATCTTCTACATCTTTGCTAAACTTTAATACTTTCCCTGATTTCTTTTCTTTACCTATTTGATTGGTTACCGAAAAAAGTTCTTTAACCCCTTTCCCTTTTACAGCAACCGCTGGAACAACCGGCACACCGAGAATTTTAGATAATTTTTCAATGTCGATTCGAATACCTTTACGTTCCGCTTCATCAATCATATTAAGACAAACAACCATGGGTAATTTAAGTTCTAAAAGCTGTAGTGTAAGTTCGAGGCTTCTACTGAGCAGTGACGCGTCAAGAACATTGACGACAACATCTATTTTATTGTTCAATAGATATTTTCTAGCTTCGAGCTCAGCAAGGTCAAAAGAAGTTAAGGAATAAGTTCCGGGCAAATCTACCAACTCAATAACCTGGTCAAGAAATTTAAATTTAGATATTTCATATTTAACAGTTTTCCCGGGAAAATTCGACGTTACCGCCTTATAACCGGCAACATGATTAAATATGGTACTCTTGCCTGAATTAGGCTGCCCCATAAGTGCAATTTTCATTACATTGCCTCCACTAAAACTCTACCTGCTACCCCTCTGCCTAATGCAACTTGATTCCCATGAATTTTTATTAAAATTGGTCCTTGCATGATAGCACTTCTCTTTATCGTGATCATGTCTCCGGGTTGTATACCCAGACAACCCAGACGCTGTCTCACACCCCAACCTCCGGAAATACTGATTACTTTTACTTTTTGATTTTCTTTAACTTTATCGAGAGTCATAACCATAATAATTTGTGCTCCTCATTTAGTTATAAATTTGTAATAGTATTCGATTACTTTTATTTTTAAAAACTATTCTCCTACTATCATCAAAAGGAGACTAACGAATAGTTTTAATAAAATTAATTAAACATTCGACGGTTTCGGGCGAAACATCATGTTCGATTTTACAGGCATCTCTTTGCGAATTTTTTTCACTTACACCGATAATTCTTAAAAAATCTGCAAATAAATCATGGCGTTTCCTTATTTCTCTGGCTAATTTTCTGCCTTTTTCAGTAAATGTTATCCCTCCATATTTTTCGTAGGAAACAAAGTTGCTTTCTTTCAATTTTTTAGTCATTTCCGATACGCTGGGTCGTTTCACTTCTAATTTATCTGCAATATCTTTAGCCTTGATGTATCCTTTGTTGTTCTGTAAATCCAATATTGCTTCCAGATAGTCTTCCATGTTTCTTGTAGCCATAAATAAGTCCTTTATATTTAAAAATTATTCAAAATTCATCTAGATTTGTAATCCTATCTTTATTAGGGATGCCTAACTTTGAAATATAATATCACTATCTTTATAAAAATGCAATAGAAAATTTTTTCTTATATCTTATATTTAAATTATATATCCCGTTAAAATAAATTTTAAGAAAATATACTTGCATTTTTATATCCAACTCTCCTTTAAGAAATTGCGTCTCATATTCGATTCCCGAATATTAAAATGAATAATACTCTAATATCTATTTATTCTCAATAAAAAACTAACCTTCAAAAATAGGTGTCTACTTATGGGTATAGATTAAAATAATAGAGGGAAATCTACTATTTATTGGTTACTTTTTCACTAATTTTACGACCTCGGGGAAGTCTATCTTTAATTTTTTAACAATCTTCATGGATTATCATTACAATAACTCTTCCTTTGTATAATCATAATATATCTCAAAATTTATCTTTAGACCGATCCTTAATAATTTTTTTATATACCAAATAAATATAACTCTCATTTTTAATAAGGTAGTTATATTTTCCTTATTAAAATGAGAGTTATATTTATTTGGTATATAAAGTTTCTTGGTAAAACTTTAATTTAATCTTAGCAATGATTTTAATTTATTTTATGTTCTTTTTTAAATTCATCACCCGATATCGTAATTAAAGCTGGCACTTTCACATCACCACGCTCATCAAATTCATAAAAATCGTTCCCAATCCCTTCAACTTTAACCTTATGAAGATTTGCAATAAAGGATTCTCTATCTATTCCGCCCATTTCTATAACCTTCGTTGATATTTTTATTGCATCATAGCCATACATAGCGGCAAAATCTGGCGTAAAGTCATATACTTTATTCCATCTTGAAAGAAAATTATCAACATATGGTCTACTCGTATCGAGTGATGGAGAACAAGTTAAATAACACTCTCCTAATTCACCAGCTAATTCAAAAAATCTTGGCTCTCCAAGTGATTTTGGCCCATAAAACGGAATATCCCATCCCATTTTTCTCGTCTGCTTAACTATCATCCCACCTTCATTACGCTCAACCAATATAACCAGTACATCTGATTCTTCAGCTTTTGCTTTCAGAATAACATCCCGAAAATCTACATCCTGTCCTGGTACAATAGTAAGTGGATTACCTAATTTAATATCGTTATTTTCTGCTTCTTCCTGAAAAGTCTGTAACAATTGTTGCCCATAACTTGCATTTTCCACAATAATAGAAATCTTCTTAGCATCTAAATGTTCACGTAAATACTTCAGCATATAAATAGCTTCTGCTTCGGTAGTATAGGTTTCTCTCACAAGATTATCAAAACCTTGATGAGTAAGTGTAGTTGAACTAGCCCATCCCATAATATAGGGAACTCTCATTCTATAGAAAACAGGGGATGAAGCTAATGCAGCAGTACTTATGGTTCCTCCAACAGCAGCCAGATAGTCACCAACAGCTATTTTTCTAGCTGCGCTTGCAGCTTCTTTTGCATCTCCTTTATCATCAAAGGTATCAAGTACTAAAGTGTACCCCTTTAATGGTCCTGAAGGAATTCCTCCCATTTCGTTGACTTCAGCCACACCTATTTCCACTCCTCTTAAGTCCCCTGAACCATAAGCTCCGGCAGGACCAGTTAAAGCATCAATAAATGCAATTGTAATCTCTTTTTTTGAATCATCTACACCTTTACTTTCAGATAAGGCTGAAACTGTTAAGCAACTTAATAAAATTACTGTTAATACAATAATAAATAGGGTCTTTTTATTCATTTTATTCGTTTTTATCCTTTCGTTTTTTAATTTTTTACTAAAAGTGTTCTTATGTAAGCTCTACTAAAATATTTCACCTCCTTTTCAGATTTAGTTTTCTCCTAGATAAACTTTGCGAATATCATCTGACTCAAGCAATTCTTGAGATAAACCTTGAAGCGATACTTTTCCTGTTTCTAATACATATCCCCTTTGAGCTATTTTTAAAGATTTTTTAACATCTTGCTCAACCAGAAAAATAGATATTCCTTCTGAATTAAGATTTTTAATAATTTTAAATATTTCATTAACAAGCTGTGGCGCAAGCCCCATTGATGGTTCATCTAATAGAACAAGTTTGGGTTTGCTCATTAGAGCTCTTGCTATAACAAGCATTTGTTGTTCTCCACCACTTAATAGCGATGCAGGCATATTTCGACGTTCAAAGAGTATGGGAAAAATATCAAAATATTTCTCTATGTCTTTCTTTACTTCTTTCGTATCTTTTCTAATATAAGCTCCCATTTCAAGATTTGTGAGAACAGTGGAATCAGGGAATACTCTCCTACCTTCCGGAACTTGAGCTATCCCTAATTTTACAATTTCCTCGGGAGCTATTTTGTCTATTCTTTGACCTAAAAATGTTATAGTACCCTTAGTAGAACCAAGTAAACCGGAAATTACTTTCAATAAAGTAGTTTTTCCTGCACCATTTGCACCAACAAGAGCAACAATTTCTCCCTCACTTACTTCAACTGACACATCATGTAAAACTTGAATATTTCCATAACTTGCGGATATATTTTTAATTTTAAGCGTTTTACTATTCCTCTTTTCCCAAATAGATTTCTTGTACTTGTTTATCTCTTTGAATTTCTCTTGGTATTCCTTCTTTTAATTTTGCCCCTACATTGAGAACAATAATTTTATCTGAAATTGACATAATTGCTTTCATGTTATGCTCAATAACAAAAAGAGCAAAACCTCTTTCTTTTAATTTTTTCAAAAATTCGCACAACGCCACTGCTTCTGTAGGATTCATTCCGGCGGTAGGCTCATCTAATAGCAATAAATCTGGCTCCGCCATTAGAGCCCGAGCAATTTCTAATAATCTTTGCTTACCGTATGGCAAATTCCTTGCTAATTCATTCTTTTCTTTTGCTAAATTTACTAATCCTAAAATTTCCATTGCTTTGAGATAAGCACTTTTTTCTCTCCTACCTGCTAAAGATGGGTTGAAATATACATTCAGTAACGAATTTTTAATTAAATGATGTCTCCCGATAAGTGCATTTTCCAAAACCGATATGTTTCTAAATATTCTTAGATTTTGAAAGGTCCGAGCAATACCTTTTTCTATAATACGATGTAATGGCAACTTTGTAATATCTTCATTCTTAAACTCTACCCTTCCAGAATCTGAACGGTATATTCCAGATAATATATTAAGAAATGTGGTTTTACCTGAACCATTAGGTCCAATCATTCCAACAATTTCTCCCTTATTAACGGAAACATTTAAATGACTAACAGCATGTATACCGCCAAATTTTTTATCAATTTCCTCGGCTTTTAGGAGTGTCATGTTTTTTACCTATACCTTCCTATAACTATATTTTTTCCTCATAGATGCTATTTTATTAAATATTCCTAAAATTCCATAGGGATAACGTACTAACACAATTACCATAATTAATCCAATCAAAAGTAACCGGTAATGATATAATGGTCGAAAAACCTCTGTAGCAACTAACATAACAATCACACCGGAAATAGTCGCTGTTAAATTCCCTATGCCTCCAAGCACAACCATAATAATCATTAGACAAGATTCATCAAGTGTAAAACTTGAAGGTGCTATCGCTGTATTGTAAACCGCATAATAACTTCCTGCAAGCCCTGCATAAAAACATCCTATAGAAAAAGATAATATCTTATACATCACAACATTTATTCCCATGGTAGAAGCTGCTAATTCATCCTCCCGGATAGCAATAAAAGCACGTCCAAATTTTGATTTTACCAAAAGACTCAGGGTAAGATAAGTAAACCAGAACAAAACTAAACCTAAAAAGTAAAAATCCTTCTCTGAAATTATTCTCCAGGAAAATAATTGAGGAGCCGGAAGGCCAACAATTCCCACTGCACCTCCACTAAATTTAACCCAATTTTGCATTATCAATCTAAAAATCTCACCAAATACAATAGTTATAACAGTAAAATAATCCCCTCTCACTCTTGAAGTGGTTATACTCAAAAGGAAACCAATAAATAAAGCAATCAAACCGGAGAGTAGCAAAGAGGGAAGAAAGGGGAAATGATATCGAGTAAGCAAAATTGCAGTAGTATATGCTCCAATTCCATAAAATGCTGCGTGTCCAACGGATAATAAATTTGTAAAACCAAAGATCAAATTTAAACTTAAACAAAGAATAGAATACATAAGAATTAAATTAAAAATACCTAACCAATAATAATTTTTAACAAACGAAGGCAATAAAAAAGATAATGCCACTACTAATATAAAAACAATAATCTTTCTATTTTTTTCCATATTTTACACCTTTTCTTCAACATAACGACCCAAAATCCCTTTAGGTCTTACTAATAATACAATTATCAAAACAGCAAAAGTAATGACATCTCTATAAGCAGTTGAAATATAAAATCCTACTAAACTATGAAGTAGACCTAAAATTAATGCTCCTACTAATGCTCCATTTATACTCCCGATACCTCCAAAAACTGATGCTTCAAAAGCTACAATTGTACCTGAGAAACCCATACTTATTGAAAGAACATTATAAGAAGAAGCATAAAGTACTCCTCCAATTACTCCAATCATTCCTCCGAGTAGATATACTATTGAAATTGTTCTATTAATTGGGATTCCCATTAAACTGGAGGCGGGAATATCTTGGGATGCACAAAGAATAGCCTTGCCTACTTTATGATATTTCAAGAAAAGATTAAGACCCCCTACTACTACTATAACAATTCCTAAAGTTAAATATTGAGTAGTGGGAATTTGGATCCCCAAAATAGAGACAAATGGTGCGGAAATAATAGAAGGGAATGAATGAACTTGTCTACTCCAAAAATTTTCTGAAGTATTTTGTATTATATATGCTACCCCCAGCGCACTAATCATGGATATATTTCTATATTCCGGAGCCCTCAGAGGGCGATATGCTAAAATTTCAACTATTGAAGCAATTACACCACCAACTATCATTGCAATAATAATAGAAAGAATTGGATTTAAATCGTATTTTGTTAAAAGCATCCAGCAGATAAAACTACCAAAAGCATATGTATCTCCATGAGCAAAATTCATTAATTTTAAAATACCATACACCATGCTATATCCGATAGCGATTAAGGCATAAATTGCTCCCAATGATAATCCAACTATAAGAATTTCAATAAACATAACTCCTTATTCCCCTTTTTTATTATGCATGCTGTAAAACTTTCTTAACTTTTTTGTAAA
>CAZMLS010000079.1:0-8313 GCA_964567215.1 uncultured Atribacterota bacterium
TAGCTACCATGAGAGGAAAATCCTATCTTTCTATCGGCGGTGTCTCTATGGGAACCGGCAATTCCCATAGAGACACCGCCGATAGAAAGATAGGATTTTCCTCTCATGGTAGCTACAGCTAAACCGGCTTTGGTGAATTGTAACAGTTTTTGTTCTACGTCTTCGGGGATACTATCATCATTTTGATCCTGAACATCTTTACCGTAAATTCCGAAAGTAGGTAAGCCAATCTGATCATGACTGGCTAGGGCAGCAGAGAGATATACTGCTCCCGGTCTTTCAGTTCCGTTAAATCCCCAGATAGCCTTGGGAATAAGAGGGTCCATATCTATAGTTTCCATTCCATAACACCAGCAGGGAGTTACGCTTATGGATAACCCTACCCCTTCTTGTACAAATTTATCGGCACATTTAGCTGCTTCTGCTACTCCTCCGATTGTGGTATCAGCGATTACACATTCTACCGGTAAGCCATTAGAATGTCGGAGCTTTTTGGTAATTAGTGCTGCGGTAGATTTAGCCATACGCATAGTCTGTTCTTCTAAGGATTCTCTAATTCCTTGCCTACGTCCATCGATGATGGGACGAATACCGACTTTGGGAAGTCTTCCCGGCAGTCTTTTTTGGATATTTGACATTATTTAACCTCCTTAATTATTAAAACTAATTCAAAAAAATTAAAATCTTAAATTGAATTTCTTTATAACATTTCAAAATAATGGTAATCTAATTCACAGAGTTTTTATGCGTTTTTATTTAAATTAAAATTATCGGCTATTAAATTATAAAAATCATTAAAATCATCTAAAAAATTAGATATTTTTTACTACTGATAAAATTGTCTTATATGGATTTAGATCCTGGGATTAAAAATAAAATATATAATAAAAATAATAATGGAAATAACAGTATATGAAGTTAGTAAATTATTTACATATAATCTCTCCTTTTTGCAATGTTGTGATATATAAATCGGAATAATAAATGGGGGAGGTAAAATAAAAAGTGTAAAAAGAGCTGCTTTAAAAACTTCATCTAACCCAAGCACTTTATCTATAAATATCCCTCCTAAAAATGCCATCGGTATTAATACAACCAACCTTGCAATCAACAGGGCCAGGAGATCTTTTAAAAAACCTTTTTGAAAATGTATACCGTAACCTACTACGAGCAATATCAGGGGTATAGTAAGTTGTCCTAAAAGTTTAATTGTGCTTATTACTGCTTCCGTAATAGTAAAATCATATAATAATTTCTCCAATCCTGTTAGATTAAAAAATATTCCAAGAAATATGGCTATAATAACGGGAGATTTCAGAAAATTTCTGACCAATTGCTTGATATCCTGCGTTCCATTTCTTTTTGATAGAAGCAATGACACAAAAATAAACCAGATAAAAAACTCATGTCCTAAATCCATAATAGCCAGATAACCTATCTTTTCTAAGCCATATGCACTACCAAAAAGCCCTACTCCTAACATTCCGTATTCAAATCCAGCAACAAGAAACGGAAAATACTCATGTTTAATATGAAAACGTTCTTTTAAAAATCTTCCGTAGAAAATCATAAACAGACAAAAGAAAAACATCAAAACAAATATCGCATTATATGAAAACTTTATTTCTATGCTGAGAAAGGAAATAAATAATAGACAAGGCAAGGTAATATTTACAACAAGTTTTTTAACCTCTTCTATGGTCTTCTCTAAAAGAAAATTTTTAACCTTGATTAGGTGACCTAAAAATATTAGTAGAAGTATAGGGATAATCTGGCGGAAAACTTGCAGAATACTATTCACAACGACCTCCTCTTTCCTTAGTAATAAAGCTAATACTCTCCAAATATAGACTTAGGCCTTCTTTAGTACAATAAAGTCTTGACTACAATCCCCTTAATGTGCCTTATGTTTTCTTATTTAACTGTAAATATAATAAAAATTCTATTTATCTCTCTTTATGGTAGAGAGAGATAAATTCTTCTGCTTCTTGAAGTCGAGGCATAGAATTAGATGCTCCGTACCGTGTTCCTACAATCGTAGCTACCCCATTTGCAAAAGTAAGAATTTCTACTAACTTTGATGTTGAAAGATGTAAAAAGTTTTCATACTTTAATAATCCATATATTATAGCTGCCATAAAGGCATCTCCACAACCGGTTGTTTCTTTAATTCTTATTTTATTAAAAGTAGGGATATGCATAAATTGTCCCTTATAATAACTTAGCACTCCACTCTTGCCAAGAGTAACTAAAATTAAAGAAGAATTAATTTTATTCAATATTTTTCTTAAACCTTCTTTTGCATCTGTTAAACCGGTAATATATTTTAGATCATCATCACTCATCTTTAAAATATCAACCATTTTAGATATTTTAAAAAACATATTTAAAAAATCTTTTTTATCTTTTATTAATGATGGTCTTATATTGGGATCGAAAGAGGTAATTACCTTCTCTTTATAAAACATATTCAATAGTTCTAAATAAGCATCTGAAGCGGGTTTTTCAAGTAAAGAAATTGAACCAAAATGATATATAGAATAATTCTTGGGATCTATATCTCTTACCTCAGGAATAGTCAACATTGTATCAGCTGCGTTATCTCTGTAAAATCTAAATTCAGGTTTTCCTTCTTTATTAACTGCTACAAATGCGAGAGTGGTTTTTAAGTTAATATCTCTTTTTAGACATTCGCTATTTATTTTCTCTCTTCTTATAATATCCATCAGCCCTTGGGCAAATTCATCTCCCCCTATTTTTGTTAAGAAAGAAACTGGAACCCCTAGTCTTCTCAAACCAACAACAACATTAAAAATTGAACCGCCAGGCCTTTTTTCAAATAAGATACTATGATCAAGTCCTTTGCCCATCTGTTTTGAAATAAAATCAAGCAAGATTTCTCCTCCACAGAGGACTGGTTTCAACATCTTGTTATTCCCTCACTTATAAAATATTGCTTTCAAACTACACCCTTTTTTAAAATTATATTTGCATAAAGTGCTCGTTCGCTTGTTGCTATAATGAAAAAAATATTGTCTGCTCTATTATAAAATTTATACCTTTCTATCACGGCAATTTTAGCGTCTTTTGTCTTTTCTTTTATAATCTTTCTATATTCCTTCCAAATAAGTGGTTTTTCTTCTTTGCCATTATCCATGAAAATGATATTTTCTTCAACAAATGTATCAAGAGGTAAAAAATTCAATATAGCTTCTAATAATTCTGAAATACCAAGGCCATCTGCTCTTACCACGTGAATCCCTTTGCTTTCGGTGGGATAGTTGCCATCGGCAAGCAATATTTCGTCTCCATGCCCCATTTTCATAAGCATATACATCAACTCAGGAGATATTATCGGGGGAATTTTCTTTAACATTAAATCACCTCTTCTTTCTTTTATAAATTCTTTTGACTTTTCTGCTTATTTATAAAGATACGGTTTAATAAACCGAAATAATTTCCTGCTTTTTTATGATTGCTTTCCACGGCGGAGAACATCCAGATAGACCGCAAAAATAATGATGAAGCCGGTAATAACTATTTGCCACTCTTGCGGTACGGACAGGATGCGCAGGCCGTTGGTGAGTGTGCTGATAATAAAGGCGCCTATAATGGTGCCCAGTATGGTGCCTTCTCCACCGCTTAAGGAAGTGCCGCCGATGACGGCCGCGGCGATTGCCTCCAATTCGTAGCCAAGCCCCAACGAGGGTTGGGCAGAATTCAGTCGGGCAGCGATAACAACACCGGCAATGCCGATAAAAATCCCGGCGACGGCATAAATGGCAGTTTTCCAGAAAACAATATTGACACCGGATAACTGGACTGCTTTTTCATTGCTGCCGATGGCATAAGTGTAGCGTCCTAATATGGTCTTGGAAAGTATCAGGCTGGCAATAATCGCGGAACCGAACATGATCAGCACGGCATTGGGAATTTCAAACCCGGGAATGATTTTACCCAGGATTGAACCCATGGCAATGCTGCTGACTGACTTATCCAGGTCAAAATAAATGGGGCTAAGTTTAGAAATGACCAGCGAAAATCCTCTGGCCACATTCAACATCCCAAGTGTAGCAACAAATGGCGGTAATTTAAATTTAGAGACCATGATGCCATTGAAAAAACCAGCTGTACTCCCGGTCAATATGCCTGCCATGACTCCCAAGGGAACGGGTAGATTCCAATAAGTGATAAATACACCGGTCATAACCGCCGACAGTGTCATTACCGTACCCACCGATAAATCAATGCCACCGGTAATGATAATAAAGGTCACCCCGATAGCCAGAAGGCCGTTAACAGCGGTAGAAATGAGTATTCCGATCACATTCCGGAAGGTGAAAAAGTAAGGGGATGCAAAAGAGAAACCAATAAAAATGATGATTAACGCCCCGAAAGCCATTAATCTTTGTATGGTATCTGACCGTGCTTTTTTCTCTCGCGTGATGGTTTCAGTTTTTATAATCATATTTATCCTATTCTCCTAGTTATTTGATAGATTGCCATTATTTCGAAGAGTCGCTAATTGCATGATGCTTTCCTGGGTTGCTTCTCCATAGTCCAGTTCACCGGTAACCCGGCCTTCACACATCACCAATACCCGATGGCTCATACGAAGAATTTCCGGAAGCTCCGAAGAAATCATAATAATTGATTTGCCTTGATGAACCAGGTTATTCAATAAATGATAAATCTCGCTCTTTGCCCCCACATCAATGCCGCGGGTAGGTTCATCGAATAATAGAATACCGGTATCTTTGGCCAGCCATTTGCCAACCACCAATTTCTGCTGGTTGCCGCCTGAAAGATTCTTGACTTTCTGATTCAAGCTGGGGGTTTTTATAGATAACTTATCGACGATGCCTTTTACAATTTCGCGTACTTTTATATTTTTTATCCACCCCAGAAAACCGGTTAGTTTGCTAATGATGACCAGCGCTATATTGGTTTCTACATCCAACCCCAGGCACAATCCATATTGCTTCCGGTCTTCAGACAGGTAACCAATATCATGGCTCACTGCATCGCTTGGCCTTTTTATATTGACCTTCTTACCTCTAACAATAATTTCCCCTGAGTCAAAAGAGTCCGCTCCAAATACAGCGCGCGCCACCTCCGTACGTCCGGCGCCCACCAAACCGGCAAAACCCAATATTTCACCCCGTTTTAAATTGAAGCTGACATTTCTAATCTCGTTTCCCCGGTTGAGGTTTTTTACTTCCAATACTATTTCCTGGCTGGGATTCTCGGGAATTTCAGGTGAAGATTCATAAATGACGCGGCCCACCATCATTTTAATGATTTGGTCAATCTCGACCCCTTGTGTTGAAACCGTATCCACATACAAACCATCACGCATCACCGTAATGCGGTCAGAAATCTGTTTGAGTTCTTCCAGCCGGTGAGAGATATAGATAATTCCCACACCCTTATCCCGAAGCTGGCGAATGATACGGAACAGCTCTACAATTTCCACCTGAGCCAATGCCGCCGTAGGTTCGTCCAGAATAAGCACATCGGAATCAAAAGAGAGGGCTTTGGCAATTTCAACCATTTGCTGTTTGGCAACACTCATATCCGCAACTTTGGAGCGAGGATTCAGCTTCAGGTGCAGCATATCGATGATTTTCTGAGCCTTATCGTTCAGGGCATTTTCATCAAGTAAGATCCGTGCTCCCCGAACCGGTTCACGGCCGATGAAAATATTTTGAGCAGCGGTCAGGTGGCGCATCAGGTTAAGTTCCTGGTGAACCATACTAATCCCCAGACACTGTGCTGCCCGGGGATTGGGAATATGTACTTCCTTCCCCTTATAAAAAATTCGCCCGGCGTCTTTTGAATATACGCCAGCGACTACTTTCATCAAAGTTGATTTTCCGGCACCATTTTCACCAACCAAAGCATGCACTTCTCCGGCTTTTAATTCAAACCGGCATTTTTTAAGGGCATCTACACCGGGAAAAGACTTATCAATTCCCTCCATCAAGAGCAGGACATCATCCATGAGCCATCCTCACCACTAAAAATTTCACTTTGAGCATATACAAGTCCACAAAAATAATGGTAACGAGATATCATACTACCATTACATTATTAGCATATTAGCATATTTAGACATAATATATCAATAACCTATGCGCTTTTTCAAAGTCTCTGCGATCGCGGCGTGTTCGGCAATTTTTTGCCGTGGTTGCTTATCAATTCATACCTGCTCTGGAATCTGCCCGCGCTTTTCATAAATACTATAGCTTTTCTTCTTCTTTTTCTAGTATTTAAAATGCCTCCATAATGCCCTACTATCGTGTTTACCTTTAATGATTAATTTCATTGATAAACAGCTATTTATATTGCGAGAGGCTATTCATATCTTTTTGAACAGCCTCTCATTATTATTATAATATTTTTAGTTTATTTGTTTATTCTAAGGTGTTTCTATTTATAGAGCAGCGCTGCAATTACCGGGTCATCAATGTTGGTGCTGTCATACCAGTGGAAACCGGTGTCGATAAATAAAGGAAGTGTTTCGCCTTTATAAGCTTTTACCGCCGCCTCGACAGCCTTGTAACCAATACCGATGGGATCCTGGGTGATTGCGCCGGCTAGAAGGCCGGATCGGATGGCTTCCATCTGTTGTTGGCCGGAGTCATAACCGATAACCACCAGCTCGCCCTTCATTCCAAATTCTTGCACGGCATTCATGACACCAATGATCGAGCCCTCGTTGGCACCAAAGAAGCCTTTAAGCTCAGGGTTGCCCTGAATGACAGCTTTGGCCAGGTCAGTTGACCTCAGTTGGTCCCCACCGCCATACTGGGTAGAGACAATGGTGACGTTCGGATATTTTTCTGCAACTCTGTCGGTAAAGCCCTTGACACGATCGATACCGGTACGGCTGGTCTGGTCATGAGCGATAATCGCCACTTCGCCGGCTCCGCCGATCAGTTCTGCCATTTTATCGGCTGCCAATGCAGCTGCGGCAATATTATCGGTGGCTGCTGTACTCAGCGGAATGTCACTGTCAACACCGGAGTCAAAACCGATTATGGGGATACCCTTTGCTTTTGCCTGCTCAAGCAGAGGAATGGCAGCTTTGGAGTCAACGGCGGCAAAACAAATTGCGGCAGGATCCTTGTCAATAGCGACCTGCAGCATATCCATTTGCTTATCAACCATAGACTCGTTCTCGGGTCCTTCAAAGGTGATGGTCACATCATAGTCTACGGCAGCTTTTTCAGCCCCGGCCTTAACTGCCAGCCAGAATTGGTGCTGAAAGCCCTTTGAAATTACGGGAATATAGAGTTTTGCCTCTGCTGCTGAAAAAGAAACCACAGATGCCATAAGAATTGCGATCAATACTATCATCAGTACAAATTTTTGTCTTTTCATTTTATTAACCTCCTTTTTTTATAAAATGAAAACTACTTGATAATATCTTATCTACTTTTTATCTTATTGTCAATAATTGTTATCATAATATTATCATACGTTGACTTTATTTTTATCATATAATATAATATTGGGCAAGTAAACAGATGCATTGTTCCGAATGTAATTTACTAATACTTACTAAATAGGTGGAAATAGTATATGAGTAAAGCAGAACGACTCGAAAAAATGTTAGATTTAATCCAAAATAGTAATTTTATCTCTCCGGTAGAACTTGCTGAAAAAATGAATGTTTCTCTGGTTACCATTAGGAGAGATCTTAAAAAATTAGCAGACCAAAAATCTATAACAAAAGAGTACAGTACTATTAAAATAGCTCGGGATTACGATAAAAGATTTCATGAAAGGCTTAATACCAATCTCGAACAAAAAAGAACGATAGCAGAATTAGCCAAAAGATTTGTGCAATCAGGAGATACGATTTTTTTAGATACCAGCACAACTTGCTACGAGTTTGCCCGTACATTAGCCCTCTCTTCTTATAATCTACATATTATCACCAATAATATATACATGGCTGCTGAGTTAATGAGTATTTATAAAATAGATTTGGTTCTTATTGGAGGTAATATAAGACATGGCTACTTCTCAACGGTTGGTCCACTCGCAGAAAAAATGTTATCAAAAATAAAGGTGACTAAATTCTTCTTCTCCTGCACGATGTTAGATACAAGAGGCATCTATGAATCTAGTGTCATGGAAGGGAACATTAAAGTAAAGATGTTCGAAAATTCCAGGCTTCATTATCTTCTGGTAGATTCCAGTAAATTTGATAAGGCATCTATCTTCCGGACAACTGGTATTGAAAACGTAGATGCGATTATAACCGATAAATCATTATCAAAAGGATATCTCGATATATTGAAA
>CAZMLS010000080.1:0-1208 GCA_964567215.1 uncultured Atribacterota bacterium
ATTGAGGAAGATTGCCAAAAACCTGATTGAAAGGGAGACCCTGGAGGGGGCAGACTTGGATATGCTCTTGAGTGGTGCCAAGCTGGCGAGTAAGACGAAATAAATATAAGAAATAAAATTATAATTTAATGCATAAATAAAAATAACCCGCTTATCCAATAACAATAAGCGGGTTATTTTTATTTATGCATTAAAGCGATAACCGGATCCCCAGAGAGTTTCAATATAATGAGGGCTATTGGGATCTTTTTCGATTTTATCCCGTATTTTCTTAATATGAACCGCAATGGTGGTAATATCTCCATAAGAATCATTTCCCCAAATTCGATCATATATAGTATCTTTGCTAAACACAATATTTGGATTAGATGCCAAAAAATTTAGAATATCAAACTCTTTGGTTGTTAGAGTAATTTTTTTTCCACCAAGATAAACCTGGCGGGCAGTTTGGTTGATAATTAAGTTTTTTATATGAATCTCATTAGTAGGTCGACTTGATTGTCCTGTAAGACGCTCAAAACGGGACAGATGAGCTTTAACCCGAGCCACTAGTTCACTTGGACTAAATGGTTTACTGATATAATCATCAGCTCCCAATCCAAGACCACGAATTTTATCAATATCCCCTCCTTTAGCAGAAATAATAAGAATGGGAATATTTTTTTCCTTTCTAATTTTCCTACATATGTTGAACCCGTCCATGTCGGGCAGCATTAAATCTAATAAAATAAGGTCATATTTTTGCTCCAGGGCTTGAGTTAATCCCTCCTTACCATTGCTTTTAATGTCAACCCGAAAACCATCAATTTCCAAATAATCCCTCTCCAGTTCCGCGATACTTTGCTGATCTTCAATAATCAATATTCTTTTCATGGTTGCTTCTCCGTTTTTGTTATTTTTGAAAAGCTATAAGTTTTCTTTAAGGTAAAGAAAATGCTAGTACCCTTTCCTTCCTGGCTCTTTGCCCATATTCTTCCTTCGTGGTTCATGACTATTTTTTTGGCAATATATAGACCCAAACCGGTTCCATTTGAATGATTAGAACGGGCTTTATCGGCTTTATAAAAACGCTCAAAAATATTGTTTAATGATTTTTCTGATATTCCCCGGCCGTTATCCCGAATTTCTATTTGGGCTTCTTCTTTTTTTTCAGTTAATTTAATAATTATAACCGAATCGATGCCTGCCTTATGATTTACAGCATTATT
>CAZMLS010000080.1:1308-8298 GCA_964567215.1 uncultured Atribacterota bacterium
TTCCATATTTACAGTGTTTTGATATATGGTTTTAAAATATTTGTCTTTTTTCTCTTTTGAAGTAGGGATACCATCCATGATACCTTCAATGTATCCTTTTATGGTTGTAATAGGAGTTTTCAGATCATGTGATATGTTTGAAATCAATTCATTGCGGTTATCTTCATATTTTTTCTTTATTTTTTCTGTTTCTTTTAATTGTTTTCTTGTTTCTTCAAAGGTTCGTGACAAATCCCCGATTTCATCTTTTGCATTGGTGTTTATTTTAAAATCGTAATTACCTTTTCTAATCTGTAATGCAGCATTCTCTAATTGAGTGAGAGGTTTAACGATATTTCTTGACAGCATATAAGTAATAATGGTACTGATAACAACAATTACAATAAGAAAAAGGATTAGAATAATGAAGACAGAGTATCGAAATTGTGTCAAATCTTCCAGGGCTGATGTAATATCACTGACAATTACAACTTCACCTTTGGATTTATCAGAAAAGTGAAAATCCAACTTTTCTATATATATATTTTCACTAAGTTTTTTGATTTCCTTATTCTGAAATGAATGAATTTGTGATACTATGTATTCTTTTTTTAAATCAAGTTTCAAAAGCCAGGGAGAATAATAAAGTATTTCATCATTTTTTTTCACAATAACCCCGTTGTTAGATGCATTTACGAACGTATCTAATTCCTCAACATATTCAATATTTTCTAAATACTTTGGATTTTCATTAAATTTACCGCTGATGACTCTTTCTGCCATGCGTAAATCCCTTACTAAAGGATTTAAATACTTTTTGGCCTCTTCTCTTCCAAATACTTTAGGAGGCAAACCAATTCTCGAAATATTCTGATAATTTCTACCTATAAGAATACTTACAATAATTAATAATACTATAGTAACTACAATTGTAATAAAATTTGAAAGCCAAAGTTGTTTTTTTATAATCATTTCATAAAACCAATCATTCATTTTTCTTTATAATAGTTCATCAGTGTAAAATAAAAGTAATTGCCCTTGCAATTGAATCGTCTTTACATAGCTTAGTACATATATATATTTTAACATTTTTATTATTATAAGCTATTTTTTTGAAAATATTATTAAAATATTATTAAAATATTATTAAAATTCTATAAATTTCAATTTAAAAAAGAATAATTTTCTGGGGAAGGATTTAAAATGAATAGTATTCTGAGGCAAATATTTCTTACGGTATTTTTTGGAAAAAGAAGATCATAAAACTACAAGAATATGAATTACTAAATTTATTTTCCGTTATTCAGAAATATTTATTTATATACTTATTATTACCATACAACAATAATATTTTCAAGTGTAAAAATTTCTTATAATAGAACAATAATGGAAAAATATTCTGTTTTTTTTCTAATATAATGATTTTTTTCCATTTAACGTAATCAAAATAAAATTTCTTGATTTTTTAACTATAAACCAGTAAAATATATACTATTCGATTAAATAATCAAACAACAAAAAAGAAAGGAAAAAAAATGAAAATACCACAAATAATTCAAGAAATATTTAAGGAGGATAGCGCCGTTGCTTTTGGTACTGCAACCTTGGATGGAAATCCAAATATTAATATGGTTGGTATTAAAAAAATACAAGATGATGAAACCATTATATTAGCAGACAATTATTTTAACAAAACCTTAGCTAATATCCGAAAAAATAACAAGGGTACCATTCTAACCAAAAGAGCTAAAGATAAACTCTGGTATCAGCTGAAAGGGACCTATAAATATATTATTGAAGGTCCAGAATATGAAGAATTGAAGCAATGGACAAAATCAATTAAAGAAACTCTTCCGGCTAAAGGAATGATTGTCTTTAAAGTAAATAAAATTTATAATTGCATTTCCGGTCCCAATGCGGGAAATCCAATCAAATAATAAAAAGAAGAAAAAACATTTCATTTTAATTTAAAATATAATTATGATAATGAAAGGTTGTTAGTCTAATATTAGTTAACAGCCTTTCATTATTTTTGAGTCATTACTTTTTATAAGTTAAACCGAGATATTTCATATTTCCACATAGCTGATTGGCAAAGATAACAGCGAAACAATCAATAGCCATTGATAACCATTTAGTGGAATTAGTTTAATAATTTACTGAAAAATCGGGATTAGAATATGAAATGCCACACATTTTCTTGCTAAATAAGGCCAAAAGATTTAAAATGAAAATAATCAATTTATCCAACGCCTCATTGATAATCAATAAATTAAGGAGGTCGCAAGTGAAAAAAATCCTGATTATCTTATTTGTTCTAATGATCGTTCTGGGAGCATTTTTTTTCTACCAGCGTTCCACTCCAAAAGAAGTCAATTTTACCAAGGTTCAACAAGTGGATTATTATGAAAAAACATTGACTACCGGAACAATTCTTTTAGAAGGTTTAACTGAGGTAAAGACGGAAGTATCAGGTAAAATCGTAAATGTTTATGCTGATGAAGGTGATACGTTTAAAAAAGGGCAATCTTTACTAAAATTTGACACCACAGATGTTTATTTAGATATAAAGCAAGCGGAAGCCAGCTACACTCTGGCCAAATCAAAATATGATGAAATTGTCAATACCACCTGCCCCACCTCTCGGGAACAATATCGCCAGAGCAAATTGGCAGAAGATGAAATTCAAGAAAAAGCCATAAAATATCAGAAACTTTATGACCAAAAAGCAATTTCCCTGGAAAAATTGGAAGAAGTAAAACATCAATTAGAGATTCAGCAATCCAATACCCTCATTCAAAAGAATTTTTCAGAATCATGCGCAGAAGGTGGAACAAAAAGAGGAACTGCCCTGGCGGAAATAAAAGCAGCACAAGCCCGAATTGATCTACTCAAAAGTAAATTAAAAAAACATACTATTCTTTCTCCCTTAAATGGAATTGTACTTCAAAAATATAAGTCTTTGGGCGAATATGCCATGATTGGGGAAAGTCTCTTTACTATTGCAAAACAAGATAGCAAATATGTGGAAATTGAACTGGATGAACGAAATCTTCCCAAAATTAACCTTAATCAAACAGTTTCGATATCTACCGAATTTGCCCCTGAAAATAAAATCCAGGGTTATATTAATTACATTGCATCTTCGATTGACCCAAACAAAGGAACAGTTCAGATTAAAGTAAAATTATTTGATGATGAAGACTTTTTAATCAAGAATTTAACCGTTCGATGCGAAATTATTTCTAAAAAATATCCTGATTCCCTGGTTATCCCTGAAAGATTTGTCATTCGTGAAAATGATAATTATTTTGTTTTTTCTTACCAGGATGGTTTGGTTCAGAAAAAACAGATTATCATTGATAATCCTAACGCGCAAGAAATCAGAATCATAGAAGGTATTCAATCGGATGACATCATATTAGAACCGGAAGGATTAGAAGAAGGAAATAAAGTGGTACTAAAAAAATAAGGTGATAGAATTATGTTATTTTCTTTGCGAGTTGCCTTAAGATTTTTAATAGAAGGTAAAAATCAATCATTTTTTATTATTTTTGGCATTGCCGTAGGTGTGTCTGTTATCATTTTTATTGGTGCTATTATTACCAGTTTGCAATTTAATCTGATTGAACAAACTCTGGGAAATAGTGCTCATATCACAATCAGTGAGAGTGGTGATATATTTAAGGATATCAAAGTAACTTCCCGCTTCGGCATTATTGAAAATCAGATAGAAAAAGCAGTTGACTTTCAAGACTGGCGTCCAATTCTAGGTTTTCTCGAACAAAAAAAACTATTTACCGCTATTTCCCCGGTTTTAGAAGGAAACGGTTTTTTAGTGAAAGGTGGAGAAGATGCTCCCATTGCTTTAAGAGGAGTAGAATTGGAAAGAGCTAATCTAATCTATCAAATTTCCCAACGCATTATCAAAGGTAATGATGTTTTGGAAGGCAATCAAATTCTTATTGGCAAGGATTTAGCAGATGACTTTCAGCTCAATCCCGGGGATATTGTTGTGATAACTTTGGCCAACAATGTTAGAGAAAAATTTAGCATTCAAGGAATTTTTGATTTTGAAAATGAGTCTATTAATCGCAATTGGATTTTTATCGATTTAAAAAGAGTTCAAAAATTACTCGATAAAGAAACTTATATTTCTAAAATTGAATTACAAATTAAAGATGTTTTTACTGCTGACAATATCAGCCAGGAATTAAGTAACCAATTGAAGACACTTAAGATTGATAATTGGAAAGAACAAAACGCTCAGCTCCTTAATGCTTTAAGTAGTCAAAGTTTTTCCAATTATATTATTCAAATTTTTGTTCTTTTGGCGGTTACCCTTGGTATCTCCAGCGTGTTAGGAATTACGGTCATTCAAAGATCAAGGGAGCTGGGAATTTTGAAAGCCCTGGGAATTAAAAATAGTGGAGCCCGAATGATATTTATCTTCCAGGGAGGTATTCTCGGTTTATTAGGTGCTTTCCTGGGTGCCTTGTTAGGCTTATTCTTAGTAATATCTTTTACGAATTTTGTTAGCGTCTTCTCTATCGAAATAAGACCTTCCCAAATGATACTGGTGATAATAATAACTACCCTTGCGAGTATTTTTTCAGCAGTGATTCCAGCCAACAGTTCAGCAAAAATGAATCCCATTGAGGTAATCAGAAATGCTTGAAAAAAATAGTTTAATGGAAGCAAGGGAAATTAAAAAAATTTATGGCCAGGCCATTAAAACCGTTGCTCTTAAAAATGTTAATCTACAAATTCAAAAGAATGAATTTATCACCCTTATCGGTCCTTCCGGATGCGGAAAAACCACATTAGCAAACATACTGGGCGCCCTCGACCAACCCACTTCGGGGACTATTTTTTATAATGGCTCACTGCTTGCAAAAATGAAGGAGAATCAGCTGGCAGAATTCAGAAATCAGCATATCGGTTTTATTTTTCAATTTCACTTTTTACTAAAAGAATTTACGGCTCTGGAAAATGTCTTAATACCAACCTGGATAAAGCATCAATTGGCTCCTGTAAAAAAAGTAAAAAGAGCCAAAGAATTGTTGGAATTGGTTGGTTTAAAAGAAAGGATGAATAATAGAGCAAATAAATTGTCCGGTGGCCAGCAACAACGGGTTGCTATTGCCCGTTCCCTAATCAATGAACCTGATTTAATTTTAGCAGATGAGCCCACAGGAAACCTGGATTCTAACAACACAGATCAAATTTTTGGTTTATTGAAAAAAATTAATCAGGAAATGGAAACCACCTTTTTAATCATTACCCATGAGCGCCATATTGCCGCCAAATCCAATCGAATCATTGAAATGCTGGATGGTGAAATCATTAAAGATTTTGCTAATCAGGGAGAAGGAGATAAGCAATGGCTATCATTAGCTCCCGAATATTGTAAATTACACCAGAAAGTCGAAAGTTCTCAGGTTAATTTACGCTAATAGTCGAAATATCAATAACCACCTTCAATGATTAAAATTAATCATTGAAGGCGAAAAAATGTCGTATTATTTATTTTATATAATATAGCTGCTACCTTACTTTAACCTTTATTTACGGTCCCTCTTTTTCTGGTTATTTTTTGGCTTATATCATCCAAAAAAGTATAAAAAATAGGAACAATGATTAATGACAAAAAGGTGGACGAAGTCAAACCTCCAATAATAGTTATTGCCATCGGTGCTCGAAGCTCCGCACCTTCTCCGATACCTAATGCCATTGGAACCAGAGCAAGGACCGTTGTAAACATAGTCATCAAAATAGGTCTTAGGCGGGTTTTTCCTCCCAAAATAATAGCTTCTTTTCTTTCCATCCCTTTTTGTCGAAGCTGATTAATATAATCAATCAAAACGATACTGTTATTGACCACAATTCCTACCAGCATGATAATACCGATATAAGAAAGCACATTCAAACTTTTATCTGTCAGTAATAATGCCAAAACAACTCCTATTAGAGAAAAAGGAACAGAAAACATGACTGCAAGTGGCATTAGAAGGGATTCAAATTGAGAAGCTATAATCATATAAACCAGGATGATGGATAAAATCAAGGCCAGGGCAAGTTGCCGAAATGACTCTTGCATTTCTTTGTTTTCTCCGACAAATTCATAACGATAATCCTCGGGTAATGCTAATGTTTCCAATTTCTGCTGAGCATCCTGAATCACTTTCCCCAAAACGCGACCACTAATACTTCCGGAAACATTCACTATACGCTGCTGATTTTCACGGTCAATCCCTTTGGGTCCGGAACCCACTGTTACTTCTGCTATTTCCTTTAAAGGAATTTGTAATCCAACGCTGGAACTAATCAGAAGATTTTCCACTTCCTCTATGCTGTTTCTATCTTCCTCCTCCAATCTAATCCGAATATCAATTTGTTCTCCTTTTTCCTGATAAATACTGGCAACTCTACCTAAAAGAGCATCATGAACGGTAGAAGCAATCTGAACAGTATTTAAACCATAGAGATTTGCTTTTTCACGGTCAATATTCACATGTAATTCCGGGCGTACATCTTCTACACTGCTCTCCAGGTCATATACCCCTTCTACCTCAGCTATCGATACCAAAATACGATTGGCAATATTTTCTAATTCATCCAGCGAATCGCCGGATATTTTTACTTCTAGATCCGACCCGGAGGAAAATGACATAGATTGTTCCGAAAATTTTATTTGGGCATCCGGGTAAGTACCGATTTTTTCTCTTAACTGGTTAATAATCTGTGCCATACTTCTATCTCTCTTATTTTGATCTACCAGATTAACCATAATGGTACCGCTGTTGCCGCCCTGGCTACTGAATCCCATTCCACCGGAACCTTCTCCCGCGGTAGTTAGCATACTTTTTATTTCCGGTATTTTTGAGGCAATTTTTTCCACTTCCCCTACAACTTTTCTAGTAGTCTCCAGATTTGTCCCAGTAGGTAAAGTAATATTAATATTAAATTGTCCCTGGTCACTCGATGGAATGAATTCTGTCCCTACAAAAG
>CAZMLS010000081.1:0-6119 GCA_964567215.1 uncultured Atribacterota bacterium
CGAGTATATAGTATATAGCGAAGAAGAAGATAAGAAATAGAATTGCGGGGAAATTTTAGTAAGAAGAAATATAGAAGGAAATAAATTGAAGTTATAAAAGAGTGATGAGAAAAAAGATGTAGGGCAGAAATTGCGAGAAGAAAAAATAAAAAAGATACAAGATGCAAGTTTAAATACAAGGTAAAAAGACAAGTTTTCAGTTTACAGTTATTTGTTTCTAGTTAATAAGGAAAAAAACTATACAGTAATATTAAAAAACTAACGATTGGTTAAACTAATTACCAGGTAACCGGACAACCAATAAATCATGTGAAGAAGAAACTGATTTAAGGGAGATATTAAAAAGTGATATCATTAAAAGAAAAAATTACAGAAAGTGTTGAATTTATAATAAATAGAATAAAAATAAAACCTGAAATTGCTATAATCCTGGGAACCGGTTTAGGAGGATTGGCAGATGATATTAAAGAAAAAGAGATAATTCCTTATAGCGAAATTCCTCATTTTCCCGTATCTACTGTCAAAGGGCACAGTGGCAATATGGTAATTGGGAAATTAGGAAATAAAAATATAGTAGCCATGCAGGGAAGATTTCATTATTATGAAGGATATAGTCTGGATGAAGTAACCTTTCCTATTCGGGTGATGAAGAAATTAGGGGCAAATATAATTATTATTTCAAATGCAGCAGGAGGTATGAACCGATTTTTTAAAAGAGGAGATTTGATGATTATTTGCGATCATATCAGTTTATTTAGCGGCAATCCTTTAATTGGACCGAACGATGAAGAGTTGGGACCAAGGTTTCCGGATATGTCTCAAGCATATAATCAACAATTGATTGAAATAGCAGAAGAAGCAGGCCTGGAGGAAAAGATTAAATTGCACCGGGGAATTTATGTTGGCTTAACAGGACCTACCCTGGAAACTCCTGCAGAATATCGATTTTTAATCGCGGCAGGCGCAGATGCAGTAGGGATGTCTACAGTTCCTGAGGTTATTGTTGCAAATCATATGGACATGAAAGTGTTAGGTATTTCCTGTATTACCGATTTAGCCATTGATGGGGTGATTAAAAAAACCAGTTTAGGAGAGATATTAAAAGCTGCATCAGATGCTGAACCAAAAATGACCAGAATCGTAAAAAAGGTAATAGAAAAAATTGATGATTAATGGTTTAAAAGTTGCCTTGATTTCAGCTTTACCTATTTCAGAATTGAGAGGTGCTATACCGATTGCTTTAACCGTATATCAAATGCCCGTTGTTCAAGCTTATCTCTTTGCAATATTGGGTAATATTATACCGGTGATTTTTTTATTGCTTTATTTAGGTCCTTTTTCTGATTTTTTAAGAAAATGGAAATGTTTTGATTTATTCTTTACCTGGCTTTTTAAAAGAACCCAAAGACACGAAGATAGATATGAAAAATATGGTGCATTGTTTTTGTTATTTTTTGTAGCGGTACCATTGCCTATTACAGGAGCATGGACCGGTTGTGCTGCTGCTTTTGTGTTTGGGATTAGATTTAAATATGCTTTTCCGACCATTACAGTTGGAGTAATGATAGCCGGTTTGATAGTATCTCTGGCAAGTTTGGGATTAATTAATATTTTTTAAAATATTAGTATTTAGTAAAAACAGTATATAGTATCAAGTATATAGTATATAGTGAATAAAAGATAAAGAAGGTTGCAAGTTGCAATTCAATAATAAGTAACAAGTGATGAGTGATGAGAAAAAAAGATGTAGGGCAGAAATTGCGAGAAGAAAAAATACAAAAGATACAAGATATAATTTTAAATACAAGGTAAAAAAACAAGTTTTCAAATCACAGTTATCAGTTTTCAGTTAATAGGGAAAAAACTAAAAGCCAAATTAATTAATTGCCAGATAGATAAATTAGTCAATTAAGGCCATTTAATTGTTAGTGAATTCACTAATGAATAAAGAGGTAATAAATGAAAACAATAGAATGGAAAGAAGGAAAAGTTTTTTTAATTGATCAAAGAAAACTTCCTATGAAATTTGAAATGGTTGAATGTTCTACTTATCGGGAAATTGTAGAGGCCATAAAAAAGATGAAAATCAGAGGAGCACCTGCTATAGGGGTTGCCGCTGCTTTTGGGATGTCTTTGGCTGCCTATAATTCCAGAGCCACTCGATATAATGAATTTTGTGAAGATATGGAAGAAGCAAAAAAATCTTTAGCGGCTTCCCGCCCTACAGCAGTAAATTTAACCTGGGCTCTAAAAAAAATAATGAATATAATCCAGAAGAAAAAAAATATTGAGTTAAATCAATTAAAAGTAAATATATTGCAGGAAGCGCAGAATATTGCCCGGGAAGATATTGAAATTAATATGACCATGGGTAAATACGGCGCTTCTTTGATAAAAAATGGGAATAATATCCTTACACATTGCAATGCAGGAGCCCTGGCAACCGCCGGCTATGGTACCGCATTAGGGGTGATTAGATCAGCATATCAACAAGGTAAAAAAATACATGTTTACGTTGACGAAACCAGACCGTTTTTGCAAGGTGCAAGATTAACAGCCTGGGAATTAAAACAGGAAAAAATTCCTTTTACACTGATTGCAGATAGTATGGCAGGATTTTTGATGTCAAAAAATAAAATAGATTTAATTTTTGTCGGTGCAGATAGGATTGCTTCCAATGGAGATATTGCAAATAAAATTGGCACTTATTCACTTTCAATATTAGCGAAAGAAAATAATATTCCTTTCTATGTAGCTGCACCAATATCTACCATTGATTTATCTTTGAAATGTGGAAAGGAAATACCAATTGAAGAAAGACCTGCTGATGAAATTACGCATTTTTTAGGTCACCGGATTGCACCGGAAGGAACAAAGGCATATAATCCGGCCTTTGATTTAACTTCAAACCGTGATGTAGAGGCAATTATTACTGAAAGAGGAATTATTAGAAAACCATATAAAGAAAATATCAAATTAGTCGTTAGTGGATAGTGAATAGTCGTTAGTTAAGAAAAATAGAATACAAAATGCAGGAGCCAGAAGTCAGGAGCCAGAATAAAGAAAAGAGGAGCCAAGAGTATATACCTCTTTTCTCCTGTAAGATTGGCATCCCGCATGTCTATTGATATTTAGTAAAAACAGTACATAGTATTGAGTATATAGTGAAGAAAAGAAAAAAGATAAGTTTTCAATTAATAGAAAAAATACTATAATTAAGAAATATGATAAAGAAAAAAGTATTTACTAATCGGTCAATTGGAGAATTGGTAAATTGGTTAAATTAAATAATAATTATATACTAAAAATAGGAGGAAAAAATTGGATTCATATAAGCTGATTATTACCGGAGGGAAAAAGTTAGAGGGAAGAGTAAAAATTAGCGGTGCAAAAAATTCTGCTCTTTCCATTATGGCAGCAGCTTTACTAACAAAAGATCCTTGTATATTAAAAAATATCCCACGTCTGAGTGATGTAGAGATAATGATTGAAGTCATTAAAAAGTTAGGAGTCGAGGTAGAATGGCAAGGAGAAGATACACTCTATATTAATCCTGATGGTTTTGATAATTATGAAGCTCCGTATGAATTAGTAAAAATGATGAGAGCTTCATTTTTGGTTATGGGACCACTATTAGCCAGACTGAAAAAAGCAAAGATATCTTTGCCCGGAGGGTGTGCCATAGGGGCCCGTCCGGTTGATTTTCATATTAAAGGTTTTACCGCTATGGGTGCAAAAGTAGAAGTGGAAAAAGGTTATATAAAAGCAGAAGCAGAAGAATTGGTAGGAAGTAATATATATCTGGATTTTCCAAGTTTGGGAGCAACTGAAAATATAATGATGGCTGCATCTCTTGCCAGGGGAGTCACCCAGATAGAAAATGCCGCTAAAGATCCTGAAATTGTAGAACTGGGTAATTATTTATTAAAAATGGGAGCCAATATAAAAGGATTGGGTACAGATTTAATTAAAATAAAAGGGGTTAAAGAACTAAAGGGAACTGATTATACTATTATTCCTGACCGTATAGAAGCAGGAACTTATATTATTGCAGCCGCCATTACCAGAGGAAAAGTATTAGTGGAAGATATTAATGCTGATTTATTAAATCCCCTCATTGTAAAATTAAAAAAAGCAGGCATAAAAATTGTAAAACATAAAAATTCACTTGAAGTAATAGGATCGGAAAAAGTAAATGCGGTTGATGTTTCGACTTTACCTTTCCCGGGATTTCCTACAGATTTACAACCTCAGATGATGGCTTTTGCCTGTATAACCAATGGTACCAGCGTTATTACTGAAAACGTATTTGAAAACAGATTTACACATATCGGAGATTTAAGAAGAATGGGTGCTGATATAAAAGTAGAGGGACATAGCGCCATCATTAAAGGGGTAGAAAAATTAAGTGCTGCCCAGGTAATGGCATCAGATTTAAGAGGTGGAGCAGCTTTAGTATTAGCAAGCCTGGTAGCAGAAGGAACCACTGAATTAAGCCGAATTTATCACATCGATCGGGGATACATGAAACTGGAAGAGAAATTAACTGCTCTGGGAGCAGATATCAAGCGAGTGAGAGAATAAATTAAATCAGTTAGCTGGTTACTTAGTTAGGTAGTTAAGAAAATAGAAAATAGAAAATAGAAGTCAGGAGCCAGGAGATGGGAAATTAAGGAGTCAGAAAGAACGAGTATTTCTCCGTCCATCCTGTAGGACAGGCGTCCCGCCTGTCTATTATGCTTTTCAAGTTACAAGAAGCAGACCTTGTGTCTGCCCATAATATAAGAAAAAATAAGTATTAATCGGTCAATTGGTTAATTAAGCCATTTAATCGTTAGTGAATAGTTATTAGCAAAGAAAAGATAAAAAAGGTGTAAGGGGTAAGTTTAAACAGAAGATAAACAGATGAGTTTTAATAAATATAAAATAACAAAAAACTGGTTAAACGGATAACCAGTTAACTAATTATATGCAGGAGAGGAGAAAGAAATATGCTAGGAATGGAAAGAAGTCTGGGAATAGATTTAGGAACTGTTAGTGTTCTAATTTTCCAGAAAGGAAAAGGAATAGTACTTCAAGAGCCTTCGGTAGTATCAATACTAAAAGATACCGGGAAGATATTGGCGGTAGGTGAAGATGCAAAAAATATGATAGGTAGAACACCAGGAAATATTATTGCCATACAACCGATGAAAAGCGGTGTTATTGCAAATTATGAAATAACTGAAAAAATGGTGAGTTATTTTATTAAAAAAGTATGTGGCAATAGTAAAATGTTTCGTCCCCAGGTGGTTATTTGTGTTCCTTCGGGAGGAACAGAAGTGGAAAAAAGAGCTGCATTGGAAGCAGCAATGCAAGCAGGAGCCAGAAAGGCTTATTTGATTGAAGAACCAATGGCAGCTGCAATTGGAGCTGGTTTAAATATAAGTGATCCTTATGGGAATATGATCATTGATATAGGGGGAGGTACTTCAGATATCGCAGTTATTTCTTTAGGTGGAATTGTAGTTAATGAATCATTAAGGGTGGCAGGTAATAATTTTGACGAAAATATTATAAAATATATTAAATCTAAATATAAGCTAATGATTGGAGAAAAGACAGCAGAAAACCTTAAGATAGAAGTAGGTACTGCAATAGAATTAGAAGATGAATTATTTACAGAAATAAGGGGAAGAGATTTGATTTCCGGTTTACCGAAAACTATTTCTGTAGGTTCTAACGAAATATTAAAAGCGATTGCCTCTTCGTTGAAAGTCATTGTAGAAGGAGTAAAAATAGTATTGGAAAAAACCCCACCGGAATTAGCAGCAGATATTGCCGATAAAGGAATTGTTTTGGCAGGTGGCGGTGCACTGCTTAGGAATTTTGACCAATTATTAACTGAGATTACCGGAATTCCTGTTTATTTGGCAGAGGATCCCATTTTCTGTGTTGCATTGGGAGCCGGTAAGGTGTTAGATAATATTCATATGCTGAAAAGTGGGTTGATTAATACATATAATTAATTTACCAATTTACCAATTGGCCGATTTACCAATTAACCAATTAAAGCAAGAGAATACAAAGAATAAATAGGTAATTGACTGATTGACCGATTAAATTAGTCGTTAGTCGTT
>CAZMLS010000081.1:6219-8226 GCA_964567215.1 uncultured Atribacterota bacterium
AAAAAAATAAAAATAAGATAATTCAATTCTTCTATTCACTTATTATTCGATTGACCAATTGACCAATTGAAGAGGATAAATTTGAAATCAATGGATCTAAGATTTAAAAAATGTAATTTTTGTAGTTAACCGATAGTAAGTTAACCATACAATAGAAAGGGAAAAATGAAGATTAATTTTAATAAAAAATTTAATATTATAGCCATTTTTATTTCTTTATTGATATTAAGTACAGGCTTTGCTTATTCACAATCGCCATTTATGTTTGTATCTGATATAAAACCCGGTATGAAAGGGATTGGAAAAACAGTTTTTCATGGAACGAAAATTGAGAATTTTAATATAGAAATTATTGATATTGTTTCCGGAGATAATAATATTAGTGAATTTATCTTGGCTCGCTTGAATGGAAATCAACTGGAAAAAAGCGGGGGTATTTCCGCCGGAATGAGCGGAAGTCCGGTTTACGTTGAAGGGAAATTAATTGGTGCAATATCTTATACGTGGGAATTAAGCGAACACAACCTTTGTTTAATCACTCCCATTAAGGAAATGTTGAAGTTACTTGATCTTTCTTATACTTATAATATATTAAATATCTCGGAATACGGTAAAAATATTTCTAATATTTTTGCAGCCACAGAAGATATAAAAAAAGAAAAAATAACGGTAGAAAACAAATCTATAGGGGAAAATTATACTTTATACGGTTTTAATAAATTAGGTAAAAACGGACTTTCTCCCCGTCCGACAGCTGCTCCGATAATTGTGAATGGTTTAAGAGGAAGATCTTTTGATAATCTAAGTGTGATGATGAAAAGATTTAATCTTAGAGCGGTTCAAGGTATTAATAATTTACACCGGGCAAAAATTCAAGATGTCGGAGAAAATCCTTCCAACAGAATAGAACCGGGTTCAGCAATCGGTATACAATTAACCCGGGGAGATGTGAATATTAGTGCTATCGGTACCGTAACTTATCGGCAAGGTGATAAGATTTTAGCCTTAGGTCATCCGTTTTTAAGGAGAGGAGAATCTGCCTATTTTCTTTCATCTGTTTACATCTATCACAGTTTGCCAAACATGATAATGCCTTTTAAAATAGGAACCCCCCTTCATTTAATCGGATATATTCCACAGGATCGCGAAGCGGGAATAGTTGGTGTTTTAAATACTTATCCGCGGATAATACCCTTAAAGATAAACGTAGAAAATATTGATTCAGGTTCAATTTATCAAATGGGGGTTCAGTTGGTTAAAGATGATTTGCTATTAGAACCTTTCGTTTCCAATATCACTGTACAGGCTATTGATAATGCTATGGATAGTATTAAAGAAGGAAGCGCCCGGGTAGAAATAATGATAACCGGTATGAACAAAGACCATGAGATATATAGAAAAAATATGTATTGCAGTTCAGATGATATTGCTGTTCAAACCATCAAGGAGATACCAGAAATAATTGAATTAATAACCAGTAATTATTTTGAAAAGGTAAATTTGACGGAGATAAACATAAATATTAAAATAAGTAATACCATTAAATGTGGTAGGATTGAAGAGGTAAAATTAGATACAAAGATATTTAAACCGGGAGATTTGTTGAAGGCAGAAGTAAAAATTAGAGCTTTTCGAAAAGGTCTGATTGTAAAAAATATTAACCTTCAAATTCCTTCTTCGTTGCCGGAAGGTGAAGCTGTATTAATGGTCAAGGGCGGTGGAATTTCGGATCTATTTTCAGAAGAAGAAAATTATTATCTTGATGAAGAAAATTATAAAAGTTTGAAAGAAGCAATTAAGAATATTACAGAAAGACCAGCTAATAACCAAATTGTTGGAGAAATTGTTATTTATAATAATGAAATTTTGTCGGATGAGGAAGTAAGCCCTAATTATTATAAAGAAAAAGAAAAGAAGGAGTCGCTTATATCCATAATAGATACAGATATGGTTATTGAAGGATATATGGAAATACCGTTTACTATTAGTCGCTAGTGAAAACAGTAT
>CAZMLS010000082.1:0-1423 GCA_964567215.1 uncultured Atribacterota bacterium
CCTGGGCAAAATAACTTAAATACCCTTCTTGGTTTAAAAGCTCATCCGGTAATTGTTCACGATGTGCTTTAGTTTCCTGAACACAAAAAATATCGGCATTTTTTTCCTTAAACCAATCCGTAAAATTCTTCTTATAAATAGCCCGAAGACCATTTACATTCCACGATAATAGCTTCATTTTACATGCCCTTTCTATCTAAAAAGATTATTTTTGAAATAATATCCTAAAATTATATGGGTTTAACACAAATAAACAAAGGAAAAGTTTCTCTTCTCTTAGATGTTACAGATGTAAAATCCTTTTGATTAACCTCAAATCCTGTTTTTTCTAAAAGTTCAAACCAGGTTTCTAATTTGAAAATACCACAAAGATGAGGGTCCGTATAAGTTTCCAGTTTGCCATTAATACGAATCAAATAGATAAATGTTGCTTCATAGCTGGTGTCTACGGGGTCGGGGTCATAGTAATTTTCGATAAAGGTAATTTCTACATTACCTCTGGAACGGGTTGTAACAAAAGAATCATTTTGCTTAAATTGACCGGCAACTTTCTCTGCTAAGGTTAGGAAAACCCCTCCTGGTTTTAAATGATAGTATACTGTATTAAATGCCCTTTGGAGATCTTCGATAGTCCTCATATAACATATGGAATCAAGAATGGTAACTGCATCAAAATATTCTCTTATCCGAATGGTCCTCATGTCTCCATATTGATAACTTACTTCCGGATTGAGCTTTTTGGCAACTTTTAGCATTTCTTCGCTAATATCAACTGAAGTTAACTTAAAATTTTTTTTAAAAGTATAGTCATTATGACCTCCACCGCAACCGAGATGAAGTAATTTCTTTGTTTTAATCTTTGAATGTTTTCTAATTAATTTACTAAAATATTCTGTTTCTTTTATATATTCCTCCATCGGGCTTATAATCGGCCATGTCCAAGCAAGAAAACCATATAATTGCCTCTCATCTTTTCCATTGAGATTTTTCATTTTACGGCCCTCCATTTACCTGATAGATTTTTAAGTTTAATCAGGTCTTTTGTAATTTGGATCATTAAATTTTCTTCGGTCTTCTCCAGATCTTCGTTCTTTCCCGCTGTGTTGTTCTTTTTTTATAGTATAATTCTCCTTTTTGAAATCTTAAAATTATTGATTATTTATTATTCTTGAAGTGTTTGTTTTAGATTTTCGGATAGTTTTTGTTGATTATAAAAGTTAGATAATTAAAAAATCAGAAAAAATTATTGGTTAAAAAAATATTTTCAAAAAATATCTTTTCTCTTGCGGCTTTTTTAAAATGTTCGGGAAAAATTACAGTTAATCTAAATATCAGTTATTTAAAGAAATGATTTGCATTTGGTTTTTCCACAAATTTATTTTCTTCTACTATCTTTAAATCTTCTATCCGGACCAGTTCTATG
>CAZMLS010000082.1:1523-3966 GCA_964567215.1 uncultured Atribacterota bacterium
TTTATCGATTAGACATTGCTCCAATACCTATATATTCTATAAATTTTTTACGTTTCCTGCTTTTTTATAAAATATTTTTCAACGTGGGGAATTCTCAGATTTAATGGGAGTAAAAAGTAAAAAATTGTCAGTAGAACTGTCCTCTGACAATAAAATGGCGGAGGGGGTGGGATTTGAACCCACGGATACTCTCGTATCGCCGGTTTTCAAGACCGGTGCATTCAGCCGCTCTGCCACCCCTCCATAAGTCGTTTTTTGACAATATATTTTACACTTTAACTCATTATCATGCAAGTGTCATATTTAAATAATTTTCCTATTATAAATTGTTTTTATAAATACAGAAAGAAGACTATAAAAAAATAAAGTAGATTAAAAAAATGATTATTCCATTTTATTAGTCTGATTCATTACAAGTTAAACCAATGCATTTTTAATACTTTTTCGATATGCAATTAGCTCTTCAATTGTAATCATTCTTAAATTATGAATTTTAATAAAAGAAAGAAGATCAGGCATTTTGGCGGTAGAGCCGTCCTCATTCAATATCTCGCAAATAACACCTGCCGGATAAAGTCCTGCTAATTTTACTAAATCTACTATCGCTTCAGTATGTCCGGCTCTTTCCATAACCCCTCCCTTTCTTGCTTTTAAAGGAAAGACGTGTCCGGGCTTTTTAAAATCATCCGGTTTTGATTCCGGATCGATTAAATTAAGAATGGTATCTGACCTATCATAAACCGATATGCCTGTTGTTGTTGTTTTGGCGTCAACGGATACGGTAAATGCCGCAGCATCCGGATCAGGATTATTTTGTACCATTGGGTTGAAGTTTAATTTTCTAATCACTTCTTCACAAACCGGGGTGCAAATCAGCCCCCTACAGTATCTAGCCATAAAATTTATTTTTTCGGGAGTTACCTTTTCTGCTGCTGTAGCTAAGTCTCCTTCATTTTCCCTATCTTCACCATCTACAATGACTACCATTTTCCCACGGCGAATATCTTCTATTGCGTTTTCAATATTCTTAAAAACTTTTTCATCCATTTATGATTAACTCGCTTTCTTTTTTTAAAATAATTTCCACTTTGCTATTTTATAGGTTTAGGCTGATTTTTTCAACCCCTCCCATATAAGGACGGAGAACATCCGGGATAATGACACTACCATCTTCCTGCTGATAATTTTCCAGTACCGCTACAAGTGTCCTTCCTACTGCCAATCCTGAACCATTTAAAGTATGAACAAAATTAACTTTTTCATTTTCTTCCGAACGATATCTGATATTAGCCCTACGTGCTTGAAAATCTTCACAATTACTGCAGGAAGATATTTCCCGGTACTTATTTTGAGCAGGAAGCCATACTTCCAAATCATAAGTCTTGGTAGCTGAAAATCCCATATCACCGGTACATAGAAGGACTACCCGATAGGGTAATTCTAATTTTTTTAATACTTCTTCTGCATTTGCTGTTAAAAGTTCCAATTCATTATAAGAATCTTCCGGTTTAGATATTTTTACCAGCTCTACTTTATTAAATTGATGCTGCCTGATTAAGCCCCTCACATCTTTTCCGTAAGAACCCGCTTCTTTTCGAAAACAAGCTGTGTAAGCCGTATAATATATAGTTAAATCATCTTCCTTTAAAATTTCTCCCCGACGAAGATTAGTTAAGGGTACTTCCGCAGTAGGAATCAGGTAAAAACCATTAGTGGTTTTAAATAAATCATCTTCAAATTTTGGTAATTGCCCGGTACCGGTCATGGTTTCTTTATTAACCAAAAAAGGTGGAAATATCTCCTGATAACCATGTTTGTCGGTATGAAGGTCAAGCATAAAATTAATTAGAGCTCTTTCTAATTTTGCCCCCATTCCTTTTAGAACTGTAAAGCGTGCAGCAGAAATCTTTGCCCCTTGTTCAAAATCAAGTATATCCAAAGCTTCTCCGATATCCCAATGGGGAAGTGGAGTAAAATCAAATTTTCGGGGTTCACCCCATTTCCTGATTTCCTTATTATCTTTTTCATCTTTCCCTTCAGGAACGGTTTCATGTGGCAGATTAGGTATTTCCAGTAATACATTATGTATTGTCTCTTCCATTTCTTTTATCTGAATATCTAATTCTTTGATATTCTGAGATACTTTTTTCATGGTTGAAATAATTTCCCGGGCGTCCTTTTTTTCTTTTCTTAATTTTCCGATTTCACTGTTTACTTTGTTTCTCTCCTCCTTTAGTAAGTTAACCTTGGAAATCAAATCTCTTTTTTTCTGGTCAAGTCCGATTATTTCATCAATATTAATCTTGGATTTTCTCTTCTTTAATCCTTCTTTGATTTTTTTCGGATTGGTTCGAATCATTTTTAAATCTAACATTGTTTCCTCCCTCTTTTTATACAAGTAATAAGTAACCAGTAATGAGTGATAAGCAATAAAAAAAACTGT
>CAZMLS010000082.1:4066-8156 GCA_964567215.1 uncultured Atribacterota bacterium
TCATCCTTTTATAACTCCCAAAGGTCTCATTCGCACTACTTTTTTAGAAATGCCTGTTTGATGCATCACTTCGACCACTTCACTCACATCTTTATAAGCGTCAGACATCTCTTCGGCTAATATTCCCCTGCTTTCTGCTTTCACAATTATTCCTTTTTCTTTTAATTCTTGTTGAATATCCCTTCCTCTGGCCTGTTTCTTTGCGGATGTTCTGCTCATTACTCTCCCCGCTCCATGACAGGTTGAACCAAAGGTCTCTTCCATCGCCTTTTTGGTTCCTACCAGACAATAAGAATAACGACCCATATCTCCCGGGATTAATACCGGCTGACCTATCTTCCTATATTTTTCCGGAATATCAGGATGAAATGGAGGGAAAGCCCGTGTAGCCCCTTTTCTATGGACACATAATTTTACTTTTTTACCCTTTAAAATATGCTCCTCTATCTTGGCAATATTATGGGATACATCATAAATTAATCTCATTCCCAAATCCTTAGCAGAAGCTTGAAATATTTTTGCAAAAGTATCCCGGGTCCAGTGCATTATACACTGGCGATTTGCCCAGGCATAATTTGCCGCACAAGCCATTGCCGCATAATAATTCCTACCTTCCGGTGAATTTAAAGGAGCGCAGGCTAACTGCCTGTCCGGAAGACTAATAGCATATTTATGGACTGCTTTTTGCATGGTTACCAAATAATCGGTGCATACCTGATGCCCGAATCCTCTTGAGCCGGTATGAATCATTACTGTAATCTGTCCTTCTTCCAATCCTAATTCACTGGCAATTTTTGCATCATATACTTTGTCTATCACCTGAATTTCCAGAAAATGATTTCCTGAGCCGAGCGTACCTAATTGAGGTTTCCCTCTTTCCATGGCATGTTTGCTGACCAAGTCAGGATTGGCATCTTTCATACATCCTTTTTCTTCGGTAAATAAAATGTCTTCTTCCCAGCCAAAACCTTTCTCTACGGCCCATTTGGAACCTCTTTTTAAGACATCTCTTATTTCATTATAACTTATTTTTATCTTCCCTTTCGAACCTACGCCGGAGGGTATCGCCCTGAATAGTTCGTTTACCAATAATTCAATTTTCGGTTTAACTTCTTTTTGGGTCAAATTAGTCCTTACCAATCTGATTCCGCAATTTGAAACTACAAAATTATTGGCAATGAAATTATGATGAGTGTGTTTTACGGTGAAATCATAGACATAATCATTGAAATCTACTCTCTGTTTACTGATAATTTCATCCCATAACATTCCAGAACAACCTAATCCTTCAGTTTTTATCTTTGTAAAATCTTTAAAAGAAAGGGAATTAAAACTAATTCGAGGAGAAGTTTTTCTTCCTTCATAAATTGAACGTTGAATGAAACGAAGGTTAGCATAAGATGAATCAATCTTTTTATAAATAGCTTTCGCCCCTATTCCCTCTTTTGTTTTTAATTCTTTAGCCTGAATCGCAATTTCGTTTCTTTTCTCAATAATTAATTGTTTAGCTTTTAAATAGTGTACTGTGGTATTGGCAATAAAACTTCGCTTTTTATTATATTCAAAACTAATTTTACTATAAAGGTTAATTAAGTCCTGATTCTGACCAGATAAGATTAATCGGAGACGGTGGGATATATCCCCTCCTTTATTTACATATTCAACTCTCTGACTTATCTTTTGAGTTTTAACGCCAAATTCAACTAATAAATCAGAAATTTCTTCTAAGAATTTTCTCCCACTTTCAATAAAACCTTCTTGTTTGTTCATGGAAATTGTTGGACAATAAAAAGTATAGTTATGGTTCAACATCGTTTTAGGCGTAGACATTTCCGCTCCAAAAAATGCTGCTAAAAAAAGCCTTTTTTGCCAAAGCAAGGCCTTAATAATCCACTGAGGAAGGTAGTAATCTTGATTGGTTTTCTTCCCCAAAGGAGTTCCTAAGCCAACTAAAAGGATTGCAAAACTGCTTGAAACAACTTTACAAAATGTTTCCATGTTAGAAAATTCACATTTTCCATAAAGAGTATCTATTTTATGGTCTCTTTTTCTATAGTAAACCCGGGAACAATTATATCCAATGCAAGCAGTATCTCTTCTTATCTCTTCAAGGTCTTCAGGCTTACCATAAAAACTAGTCACTCCTTTCCCTTTCTCTTTAGCAAAATGAATATTACCATCTCCAAATACATATCCCATTACTTTTAAGATATAAGGCAATTGCGGAGAATTATATCTTAAAGGCAGTAATCCTCTCTTCTTTAAATGAGATATAATTTGATTTAATCCATTCCCATTATTTCCCTTTCCCAATTTTAGAAGTAATTCTTTTACCTTCTCTTCATCAAGGATAATTTTATTGCCTGGTTCTTCATAAGGAACACCTTCGAAAGGATAAATAGCCACTTCATCACTTTTCTTTAAATTCCCCAAGGAAATCATTCCATCTTTGGTGTAAAAAGGATGGTCTTCGGTGGCAATAATCGTTTTACCAGTTTTGGTTGTTATTTTATAAACTTTATTATCAGGAATTTTTTTTAAAAAATTAACAATTTTAGTATTCGTTAAACTTTCTTTTTTAAAATCAAAACAATTTATCTCTTCTTTTGCCCATAACTTTTCAAATTTTCTAATTTCTAAGGTATAACCAAAAGGATGTAAAATTAATGCATCCGGAGAAAGGCAATTAATATCAAAGCCCACTCCTCCGGGAGAGATAACTCCATTATCCAGGGAAGTAGCAGCTACTCCTCCGATTGGGAAACCGTACCCCCAATGAATATCCGGCATAGCAAAAGAATAGGCCACAATGCCCGGTAAGAAAGCAACATTGGCTACCTGCTCCGGTGCCTGGTCCTGGCGTATTTTTTCTAATAGCGTTGAAGAGGCATAGATTAGACCCGGAACTCGCATTCCAGTATGATAACCTTGAGGAATTTCCCAGCGATAATCATCTATTTTATTTAAAGGTCCATTCCATAATTGTTTCATTTTAATCCTCCCCTCACATACGAATGATTACGCAGATTTAAAACATAGATGGCACAGATTGATATTATAAATTATGGCTAACAAAATTCTGTTTTAATAAATTCCTACTTTTGTGAGAATGTAGGGGTCGGATTTATCCGACCCGAGCTGTATTGATATTTTTCATTAGCGGGTTCGATGAATCGAACCCCTACATTTGGCTCCTGCGTCCTGTCTTACTTAATCCTCATTTTTTACCTATCGCTTATTATTCATCTATTATCACTTATTAACATTAAATATCAAAAATTACCTGTGCACTCCAAAATCCCTTTTCCTCATCTTTTTTAATTTCTAAACAGTGATAGGTAACTGCTTTTATCTCTTTCTCTATTTTAACGGAAGGAGGGTTAATTTTTATCCCCTCAACTTCCGCTTTAATCTGAAAATTAGATAATTCCTTTATATAAAATTTGTTAAGAATTACTAATCTGGTTTCACCAATATATAGAAGTTCATTAAGCCAGGCTACCAGTAAATTTTCCAGGTCTTCCGCCTTAAGCGTAACTTTGCAAGAAAAATTATTATTTGCTATGCCGTTATTATTTCCGGCGATAATCTCAAACATTCCTTTGGCTGAATTAATAAAAACTTCTCTTTTAGTTTTCCCGTAAGCCATTATTCCGATATCAGCGGTATGCTCAAGGATTTTAAATTCTTTCATAGATAATTGTACCTTTTTTATAAATTCAATATTTTTAATCAGAGACCGTACTTTAAATTCTCAAATTTATTCGGAGCCAGAAGTCAGTAGCCAGAATCCAGAATAAAATTGCTAATAACTGAATTTCTTGCTTTATTAATCTATATCTTATCTATATATTCAATACTAACGCCCAATAACTAAAGACACTTTCGTTTTAAAATTCTCTATTTCTTGTTTAGGGTTATTCACCAATAAATAAAAAAACTCTCATCGCTTAGTAACATCTATTACTAGGGACGAGAGCTTGCTCACGTGGTGCCACCCTGATTCAATAGGAAATTCCTATCCTTCGTTGGCAAATTTTATCGCACTGTTTGGTGCGTTTTCGGATACTTTCGTTTCACCGAAAATAAT
>CAZMLS010000083.1:0-7781 GCA_964567215.1 uncultured Atribacterota bacterium
AGGTCCAGGTTTCGAAGCAATAATGGGCGAACCATATATATTTGAAAAAGATAACATAGATAAATTTGCTGCTATTTATTAATAGTTTACTTATTATTTGAATTGGAAAATCTATAAATAAAGCGGGATTAAACATATCCCGCTTTATTTATAGATACCTTTAGGAATAAAGAGGAATTTTTGTTTTATGAATAATTGTATTCTTGAAATGAAAGGAATTAAAAAGTATTTTTATGGTGTTAAAGCACTTGATGGAGTAGATTTTAAAATAAGAACTGGTGAAGTACATGCTCTTATTGGTGAAAATGGTGCAGGGAAATCGACTCTGGTAAAGATTTTGGCCGGTGTGTATCAACCTACTGCCGGCACCATCATTTTCCACGATAAACCTGTTCAATTTCCATCTCCCCTATTCTCGCAACAGGCTGGAATATCTGTTATACATCAGGAAGCTACAATGTTTCTCGAACTCTCTGTTACCGAAAATATCTTCATGGGCCATCATATTATAAATAAATCTAATGGACTGCTTTCTTGGGAAGAAATGAAAGATAAAACTCAGTCACTTCTTGATAAGCTTGAATTGGATATTCGCCCCGATACTAAAGTAAGAAATTTAAGTGTTGCTCAAAGACATATGGTGGAGATTGCCAAAGCACTCTCACTGAATGCAAGAATAGTAATTATGGATGAGCCAACCTCTGCTCTTACTATTAAAGAAGTTGAATATCTATATAAAATTATTAGAAAATTAAAATCAGAAGGAAAAGCCATCATCTTTATTTCTCATAAATTTGAGGAGATATCTGAAATTGCAGATTATTTTACCGTACTTAGAGATGGGAAATATATTGGTGAAGGAAAGATTGCCGATGTTAGTATAGACAAAATTATTCAGATGGTGATTGGACGCAGTCTTAAACACATGTATCCGAAATTAGAGGCAGAGCAAGGCGATATTATCCTAAAAGTTGAAAATCTTACCAAGATTGGCATATTTAAAAATATATCTTTTGAGTTGCATAAAGGTGAAATATTGGGATTTTTTGGATTAGTGGGAGCGGGGAGATCAGAAGTAATGCAGACCATTTTTGGAATTGAACCGATGACCTCGGGGGGAGTTTTTATTAATGGAAAAAAAGTTAAAATTACCAATCCCGAAGATGCCATGAATTATGGCCTTGCCTATATCCCTGAAGACCGGCAATTACAAGGTGCAATTTTAGAAATGAATATTAAGGAGAATATTACCCTACCGATAATTGATAGAATAAGCAGACATATTTTTTTAGACCGTGTTAGGGAATTTGAAATTACTGATGAATACGGAAAATATATAGAAATAAAAGCCTCAGGTTGGGATCAGCTGGTAGAAAATTTGTCAGGAGGTAATCAACAGAAGGTAGTCTTAGCTAAATGGATTGTCACCAAGCCACGAATATTGATTATGGATGAACCAACTAAAGGAATTGATGTAGCCACCAAAGCTACCGTACATAATTTTATTTCTGAACTTGCAAAACAAGGGATAGCAATAATTCTTATTTCCTCTGAACTTACAGAGATTCTCGGTATGTCTAATAATATTGTAGTAATGCATGAGGGGGTTGTGACTGCAAAATTTACCCGCGAAGAAGCAAATTCCGAAAAGATAATTAAAGCTGCAATTGGGAGTATTTCAAAGTGAGGGGATTTTAAAAATGATGAGTTTGTTTAAGAAAAGAGAGTTTAATCTTTTTGTTTTTATTTTATTTATAATATTTGGGGTTAGTTTGAGAAACCCCAATTTTTTAGATATTAATAATTTTGTTGATATTTTAAATGATACTGCTATTCTGTCTATAGTTGCCATTGGGCAACTTATGGTTATTGTTACGGGGGGTATAGATTTGTCTGTCGGTTCCAGTGTTGCTTTAACTGGTATGAGTGTAGCACTTTTAAATCAATATTACCCTGGAATTCCTATCTTTATGATCATTTTAATTTCAATAGCCATTGGACTCTTGCTTGGTTCGATAAATGGCTTGTTGGTTTCCCTGGGTAAAATTCCACCTATCATAACTACGCTTGGAACTATGAGTATATATAGGGGCTTAGTATTTGTGCTTTGTAAGGGAACCTGGGTTAGCGCACATGAGATGACCGAGGTTTTCCGGGGGTTTCCCAGAAGAAGTTTTTTAGGTATATCCAGTCTTATATTTATATCGATACTAATAGTGATATTATTTCTAATTTTCTTAAATTTAACCAAAACCGGAAGAGAGATCTACGGGGTAGGTGGTAATAAGATAGCCTCTCAATATGTGGGTATTAACCTGAAGAAAATTCAATATATTGTCTTTACTTTATGTGGAGGGATTACTGGTTTAGCTGGATTTCTCTGGGTTGCTCGTTATGCCGCAGCTCAAAGTGAAACTGCTATCGGTTTTGAACTGCAGACTATTGCGGCCTGTGTAATTGGCGGGGTAAGTATTATAGGTGGTTCCGGGACGATTATCGGGGTTATACTGGGGGCTTTTTTTATGGGAATTGTTTATAATGCTCTAACTATGATTAATGTTTCTCCCTTCTGGCAGATGGCAATTCAGGGCTTTATTATACTTTTTGCAATTATAATAAATACTGTTATGGATAAACGCAATCAGCAACTGATGTTAAGAAGGAGAAGCTTTAATGAATAGGCAAGATGATGTACTTGATATTAATAAAATCAGAAAAACGTCCTGGTTAGATATTCTGTGGCAATGGGAAATTATTCTACTTTTTATTTTTATTATGATTATAATAATAAATTCTAATCTATCTCCCTATTTTTTAGATTATACTAATCTTATGAACACAACTTTTAATTTTATGGAAAAGGCGATAATTGCTCTCCCCATGATTTTTGTTATCATGTGTGGCGATATTGATATTTCTGTTGCCTCTATTATAGCTTTATCTTCAGTTTTTATGGGCATGGCTTCTCAAGCAGGAGTTGATACTTTTGGATTAGTTATAATAGGACTTTTTACGGGTTCGGTGGCAGGTTTTTTAAATGGTTTCATTATAACGAAATTTGGAATTCCTGCAATTGCTGTTACTTTAGGAAGTATGTCTTTGTTTAGAGGGATTGCTTATGTAATTCTTGGAGATAAGGCATTTACCAGGTACCCGATATCTTTTGCTTATTTTGGGCAGGGGTACATAGGAAATACTATGGTTCCTTTTGAATTGATCCTTTTTTTAATGCTGGCAATAATTTTTGGTATAATTTTGCATAGAACTACTATAGGACGGAAGGTATTTGCAATTGGGAATAATCCTACTGCTGCTCGTTTTTCAGGGATACCTGTAAACAGAATACGTCTTATTATTTTTACAGTTACCGGTCTCTGTTCTGGATTGGCCTCAATCCTGCTTACTTCGCGGATTGGAAGTACCCGTCCGAATATTGCTTATGGATGGGAGTTGGAGATTATAACCACAGTTGTATTGGGCGGTGTAGCTATTACTGGCGGAAAAGGAAAAATTTTTGGAGTAGTTATTTCTATTTTTATCATTGGATTTCTTAAATTCGGGATGGGTTTAATTAACGTTCCTGGAAAAGTTATGAATATTATTATAGGATTATTATTAATTTTAGCAATTATGCTTCCCCAATTACTTAAAAAATTAAAGCCTAAAAATAGTTTTAGTAATCCTTAAAAAATAGATTTAGGAGTAGGTTAATGGAAAGAGTAGCATTTAAAATGAAATTAAAAGCTGGCTTTGAAGAAGAATATAAAAAGAGACATAATAAAATCTGGCCTGAACTTAAAGAAAAATTATACAGAACGGGAATTTATGATTATTCCATATTTCTTGATAAAGAAACACTTACTCTCTTTGGGGTGCAAAAATTAAAAGATAATAATACAGTTGAAGAACTTCCTTCAAAAGAGATCATGAAAAAATGGTGGGATTATATGAAGGATATTATGGAGACTAATCCTGACGATTCGCCGGTTACTACTGCTTTAGATGAAGTTTTTCATATGGATTAGAAGTCGTTATTCCTTGAATAAATTAAAGTTTATTTATTACAGAGGATTTATATTTGTATTTAAAAAATTAATTATAGATTGGGTTGAAAGGGGTTATAATGAGTAACGGAGAGATTATTAATATCTATAAAATTGCCAAAGAGAAATATGCTGAGCTGGGAGTAGATGTAGAAGATGCTTTAGATAAATTAAACAGAATATCTCTTTCTATCCATTGTTGGCAAGGAGATGATGTAGCAGGATTTGAAAAACCGGACTCGAAATTATCTGGAGGAGGAATACAAGTTAGTGGTAATTATCCGGGAAAAGCAAGAAATATTAATGAACTTAAAATAGACCTAAGCAAAGTATATTCTTTAATACCAGGTAAGCATAGATTAAATCTCCATTCTATTTATGGTGATTTTGGTGGAAAATATATTGATCGAGACCAGATATCACCAGAACATTTTAAGGAATGGATTGTGTGGGCCAAAAAGAATGATTTAAAACTTGATTTTAATTCCACCTGTTTTTCTCATCCCATGGCTGATTCTGGTTTTACCTTAAGCAGTAAAGAAAAATCTATCCGTGTTTTTTGGATTAATCATGTCAAGAAAGCAAGAGAAATAAGTGCATTTATTGGTAAAGAACAAAACGACCCTTGTATTCATAATTTATGGATACCAGATGGATCAAAAGATTTACCTGTTGATCGATTTGGATATAGAAAAATCTTAAAAGAGTCTTTAGATGAGATATTTTCCGTAAAATATAAGAAGAGTGAATTAAAAGATGCTCTTGAATCAAAACTCTTTGGTATTGGTAGCGAGGCATTTGTAGTAGGTTCTCATGAATTTTATCTGGGATATGCTTTTACTCATAGGAAAATAGTATGTCTTGACCTCGGACATTTCCATCCTACAGAGTTAGTTGCTGATAAAGTCTCTTCTATTTTACAATTTTCTGACGAATTACTTATCCACATAAGCAGACCAGTAAGATGGGACAGTGATCATGTAGTTATTTTAAATGATGATTTAAAATTTTTAAGCGAAGAAGTAGTAAGAAGTGGAAATATTGATAAAATTCATCTTGGCCTGGATTTTTTTGATGCCTCTATAAACAGGATTGGTGCCTGGACTATTGGGGCAAGGGCTACCTTGAAAAGTTTATTAATTGCCTTTTTGGAGCCTACAAAAAAACTTAAAGAATATGAGGGGAAAGGGGATAATTTTGCTAGGTTAGCTCTTTTTGAAGAACTAAAAACAATGCCTTTTGGTATGATTTGGGATTATTATTGTCAGAAGATGAATGTTCCTGTTGAGGCAGAAATAATAAATGATATTCATAGGTATGAAAGTAAGGTAACCAGTAAGAGAAATTAATAACTATGAGAGGGGAAGAAAAATGAAGGAATGGCAGGATATTAAAATCGATATTTTGCATCAACTGATAAAACTTTCTAATGATCTTGGAAGAGAAGACTATCATCTTGCAATTATTGGAGAAGGTAATACTTCAGCTAAAATTGAGGTTAAAGATATTGCTGATAGTTTTTATGTAAAAGCAAGCGGAACACAGCTTGCAACTGTAACTGAGAATGATTTTGTTCAGGTTTATTTTGAACCAATTGAACAGCTTATAAATATGGAGAATCCTAATACTAAAGATATTAATAACATTTTTGAAAAAGCTAAAGTGGATAAAAAATGTGAAGCAAGTCCCTCTGTAGAAACCTTATTGCATGCTATTTGCCTCAATCTGAAGGGAGTAAATTTTGTTGGCCATACTCATCCCACAGCAGTAAATAGATTGACCTGCTCAAAGAGTTTTCCGGAGAATCTAAAAGGGAGAATTTATCCTGATGAAATTGTTCTGCTGGGAAAAGAATCAGTCTTTGTTGCTTATATAGATCCAGGGATCAAACTTGCTCAAAAAGTAAAAAAAGAAATTGAAATATATTCAGATAAGCATGGAGAAAGTCCTAAATCTATTTATATTCAAAACCATGGATTTGTTGCTTTAGGATCTACTCCGGCTGAAGTAAAAAATATTACCTTAACTGCTAACAAGGCAGCTGAAATTCGTTTTGGTGCATTGCTAGCGGGAGGAATAAATACACTTCCTGAAAATGTAATTACACATATAAATAGTCGAACAGATGAAAAATATCGACAACAGATATTTAAAAAAAATATATAAATTAAATATAATTCTGTAAAGATATATTGAATTTTTCTTTATTTGTAACTAAATCAAAAGGGGTTATACCATGGAAAAATATGTGGCAATTGATCTGGGTGCAGAAAGTGGGAGAGTCATTGTTGGGAATTTGTCAAAAATAGAAACAATATATCGTTTCCCCAATAATTTAGTAAGGATTAAAGATAGTATTTTTTGGGATATTCTTGGAATATTCAATGAGATAAAGAAAGGTTTAAAAAAAGCTTTTAATAAATATCCCAATCAGATAATAAGTATTGGCATTGATACCTGGGGAGTTGATTATGTTCTTTTGGATAAAGATGGCGATCTGCTGGAAAATCCTTACCACTATCGAGACAAGAGAACAGATAATATAATGGATGAAGTATTTAAAATTATACCCAAAGAGGGTATTTTTGCAGAAACCGGTATTCAATTTATGCAGATTAATACGCTTTATCAATTATATTCTTTTATGAAAAATAAGCCCCAGATTTTTAAAGCTACTAAGTATTTTTTAACTATTCCCGATCTTTTAAATTATTGGTTGACTGGAGTTATAAAAAATGAGTATTCAATAGCTACTACAACACAGCTTTATAATCCTATAAAAAAAGATTGGTCAAAAAAAATACTGAATAAACTTAAACTTAAAAGAGATATTTTTAGTGAAATAATTATGCCTGGAACAAAAGTCGGGAAACTTTTACCTGCTGTTAGTCGAGAAATTGGTGCGAATTCAAAAGTGGTAGTCGTTGCTCCTGCCTGTCATGATACCGCCTTGGCAGTTGCCGCTGTTCCAGCTATTAATAGTATAGATTATGCTTATGTTAGTTCAGGTACCTGGTCCTTAATAGGGATAGAGACTCCCAAACCCATTATTAACAAAGATAGTTATAAATTTAATTTTACCAACGAAGGTTCTGCAAATGGTGGGTTCAGATTTTTAAAAAATATTACCGGATTTTGGATTATTCAAGAATGCAAAAAGTATTGGGATGAGAAGGTGAAATCGTATTCTTATGACGAATTAACTAAGATAGCTTTAGAGTATGGACCTGCTAATTTTAAAATTGACCCTGATGATTTAAGATTTTTAAAACCTGGATTAATTGATGACAATATGCCAGATAGAATAAAAACCTATTGCCAGGAAACAGGACAAAAAATTCCTGAGACATCGGCAGAAATTGTAAGAGGAGTTATCGAAAGTTTAGCAGATAAGTATACAAGTACTATTAAAGTGATAGAAGAGATTACCAATAAATCTATCAAAGAGATATATATTATAGGAGGAGGAAGCCGAAATGCTCTTCTCTGTCAGCTTGTAGCTAATACCATTAGCCTGCCAGTGTATGCAGGACCAGTAGAAGCAACTGCAATCGGAAATATAATGATTCAGGCTATTTCCATGGGAGAAGTTGATTCAATTGCCAGGGGTAGGAAAATAATCAGAGAATCTTATAAAATCAAAAAATATATGAAATAATATAGGAGGAATAAAGTGGCTATATCTGTGCTTATGCCCAGACAAGGAGAGACAGTAGAATCTTGTCTTATCCTTAAATG